>NZ_JAJVKV010000021.1 GCF_024198175.1 Pyxidicoccus xibeiensis | reverse complement strand
AGGGCATGGCGGGCGACAACATCGGCGCGCTGGTGCGTGGCCTGAAGCGTGAGGACCTGGAGCGCGGCCAGGTGCTGGCCAAGCCGGGCAGCATCACCCCGCACACCAAGTTCAAGGCGCAGATTTACGTGCTGTCGAAGGAAGAGGGCGGCCGTCACACCCCGTTCTTCAAGGGGTACCGTCCGCAGTTCTACTTCCGCACCACGGACGTGACGGGCACGGTGAAGCTGCCGGACAACGTCGAGATGGTGATGCCGGGCGACAACATCGCCATCGAGGTGGAGCTCATCACCCCGGTGGCCATGGAGAAGGAGCTGCGCTTCGCCGTCCGTGAGGGCGGTCGTACCGTGGGCGCCGGCGTCGTGGCTGAGATCATCGAGTAGCAGTGCCCCTACCGGCTCCCTGGGGCCCCATCCTGGGGATTTTTCAGGGAGCCGGAGGAAATCCAGTTGCATCCCCCCGGCGCGGGATGGTAATCACCGCGCCCCTTCGTTCCGAAGAAACGGCTCTGTGAAATCCAGGGGACGTAAGTCGTAGCGCCGCCCGAGGCACAGGCAGGGTTCGTTCTAAGAGGTTCTTGCGAATGGCGACACAGAAGATCCGCATCCGGTTGAAGGCGTACGACTCGAAGCTCCTGGACCAGAGTGCCGGGGAGATCGTCGAGACGGCCAAGCGCACGGGCGCGAAGGTGGCTGGTCCGATCCCCCTGCCGACGCGCATCAACAAGTTCACGGTGCTGCGGTCGCCGCACGTGGACAAGAAGAGCCGCGAGCAGTTCGAGATCCGCACGCACAAGCGCCTGCTCGACATCCTCGAGCCCACGCAGCAGACGCTGGATGCGCTCATGAAGCTGGATCTGTCGGCCGGCGTTGACGTCGAGATCAAGTCCTAGGAAGCGGGTGGGCGTCCGAGTGGTTTCACTCCGACCCCCGCGAGGAAAGTGCCATGGCGAAGTTTGACGTTGTCGACCTTGACTTGAAGAAGGTGTCGGAGATCGAGCTCTCCGACGACGTGTTCGGCGCCGAGCCGAACACCCACCTCTTTTACGAGGTGGCGAAGATGCAGCAGATCAACCGGCGTCGCGGCACGGTGGGGGTGAAGAACACCTCGCTGGTCAGCGGCGGCGGCAAGAAGCCCTGGAAGCAGAAGGGCACCGGCCGCGCCCGTCAGGGCTCCATCCGCGCTTCCCACTGGGTGGGCGGCGGCAAGGCGATGGCTCCCAAGGCGCGCGACTACTTCTACCGCCCGCCCCGCAAGGTGCGCCGCGGTGCCCTCCGGGCCGCGCTGTCCCTCCGGGCCCAGGAGAAGACGCTCATCATCCTGAGCGGCTTCTCGCTGGACGCGCCGAAGAGCAAGCAGGCCTTCGAGGTCCTCACCAAGCGCCTGAAGCTGCAGAACGCGCTGGTGATTGACGACAAGGGCAACACCAACCTGCACCGCAGCGTGCGGAACCTGGCGAAGTTCGACGTGCTGCCGCCCGAGGGCCTGAACCTCGAGTCCGTCCTGCGGCACTCGCACATCGTCCTGACCTCCGCGG
Organism: Pyxidicoccus xibeiensis; assembly: GCF_024198175.1. Lineage (NCBI taxonomy): Bacteria > Pseudomonadati > Myxococcota > Myxococcia > Myxococcales > Myxococcaceae > Pyxidicoccus > Pyxidicoccus xibeiensis. The sequence goes on along the minus strand of NZ_JAJVKV010000021.1, from coordinate 155,591 downwards.
CGGCGAAGACCCTCGAGGGGGCGCTGTCATGAATCTCACCGACGTCATCAAGGGCCCGCTCATCACCGAGAAGCTGGACAAGGCCCGCGAGAAGTTCCGGCAGTACTCGTTCATCGTCGACCGCAAGGCCACCAAGCATGACGTGGCTCGCGCGGTGGAGACGCTCTTCAAGGTCACCGTCGAGGGCGTGCGTACCAACGTCGTCCGCGGCAAGGTCAAGCGGGTGGGCCGGAGCATCGGCAAGCGGCCCAACTTCAAGAAGGCGGTCGTGACCCTCAAGCAGGGCGATTCGATCGAGCTCTTCGAGGGAGGGGCGGCCTGACGCTACGGCGTCGAGCCTCCCTGACGAGGAACACACCATGGGCATCAAGAAGTACAAGCCGACAAGCGCCGCCCGCCGTCTGATGACGGTGTCCGACTTCGCGGACATCACCAAGGACTCGCCCGAGAAGGGTCTGACCGAGCCGCTGAAGCGCTCGGGCGGCCGCAACGTTCACGGGCACATCACCCGCCGGCACCAGGGTGGTGGTCACAAGCGCCGCTACCGCGTCATCGACTTCAAGCGTCGGGACAAGGATGGCGTGCCTGCCAAGGTCGCGGCCGTCGAGTACGACCCGAACCGCACCGCCAACATCGCGCTGCTGCACTACGCGGACGGCGAGAAGCGCTACATCCTCGCTCCGGTGGGTCTGAGCGTGGGTGACACCGTGTTCGCCGGCGAGACGGCGGACATCCGGCCTGGCAACAGCCTGCCGCTGCAGAACATCCCGGTGGGTACGGTCATCCACAACGTGGAGCTGAAGCCGGGCCGTGGCGCCCAGGTCATCCGCTCCGCCGGCACGTCCGGCCAGCTGATGGCGAAGGAGGGCCGCTACGCGCAGGTGCGCATGCCCTCCGGCACCGTCCGCATGGTCCTCATCGAGTGCCGCGCCACCGTGGGCCAGGTCGGCAACATCGAGCACGAGATCATCCGCGTCGGCAAGGCGGGTAAGAGCCGCTGGCTGGGCATCCGTCCCACCGTCCGCGGTCTGGCGATGAACCCCGTCGACCACCCGCACGGCGGTGGCGAGGGCAAGTCCGGTCAGGGTAACCCGCACCCGGTGTCGCCGTGGGGCAAGAAGACCAAGGGCCTCACCACGCGCACCAACAAGCGTACTGACAAGTTCATCGTGAGCGGCCGGCGCCAGGGCGCCCGCAGCCAGTAAGAGGATTCCCAAGTCATGGCTCGTTCGATCAAGAAGGGTCCGTTCGTCGACGACTTCCTCGTCAAGAAGATCGAGGACATGATCAAGACGAACAAGAAGGCGGTCGTGAAGACGTGGTCGCGTCGTTCCACGATCCTGCCGGAGTTCGTCGGTCACACCTTCGCGGTGCACAACGGGAAGAAGTTCATCCCGGTGTTCGTCACGGAGAACATGGTGGGCCACAAGCTCGGCGAGTTCGCCCCGACGCGTACGTTCGGCGGTCACTCGGCGGAGAAGAAGGTCGCCAAGGCCCCGGGCAAGTAGCCTGGCGGTTTGCCTGAGAGCCTGAGGAGAGCACCATGGAGTCGACTGCACATCTGCGTTTCCTGCGCATGAGCCCCCGCAAGATTTCCACCGTTGCGGCGCTCATCCGGGGCAAGCCTGTCGAGGCTGCCCTCAACATTCTGAAGTTCACCAAGCGCGCCGCGGCCAAGCCGGTGGAGAAGCTCATCAAGAGCGCCGTGGCCAACGCGACGGACAAGTCCAAGGGGCAGGTCGACGTGGACACGCTCTACGTGAAGACCATCTCCGTGGACCAGGGGCCCACCCAGCGCCGCTTCATGCCTCGCGCCATGGGCCGGGCGACCCCCATCAAGAAGAAGACCGCCCACATCCATCTGGTGCTGGCCGAGGCGAAGAAGTAAGGACCCGTCGGGCCCCGCCCGGACGCTTCAAGGAGATTCACGTTGGGACAGAAAGTTCATCCGATCGGGTTCCGGCTCGGCGTCATCAAGACCTGGGACTCCAAGTGGTTCGAGCACAAGAACTACGCGCAGTGGCTTCATGAGGACATCCGCATCCGCGAGTTCGTGAAGAAGTCGCTGAACCACGCGGGCGTGTCCAAGGTGGAGATCGAGCGCGCGGCCAACAAGGTCAAGGTCAACGTCCACACCGCGCGGCCGGGCATCGTCATCGGCAAGCGTGGCGCGGGCATCGAGACGGTGAAGAAGGACCTGCAGCAGTTCACCAAGAACGAGGTCTTCCTGAACATCGTCGAGGTCCGCAAGGCCGAGACGGACGCGCAGCTGGTGGCCGAGAACATCGCCACCCAGCTCGAGCGCCGCATCGCGTTCCGCCGCGCCATGAAGAAGGCCCTGCAGACGGCGATGAAGTTCGGCGCCAAGGGCATCCGCGTGGCATGCTCGGGCCGCCTCGGTGGCGCGGAGATGGCGCGCTACGAGTGGTACCGCGAGGGCCGCGTGCCCCTGCACACCCTGCGTGCGGACATCGACTACGGCTTCGCCGAGGCCAAGACGACCTACGGCAAGATTGGCTGCAAGGTCTGGGTCTGCAAGGGCGAGGTCCTCCCGGGCAAGGGTGGCCAGGCCCCCATGCCCTCCAACCGGTAATCAGCCCACCCGCGCCGGGGGCTCCCGAGAGGGACTTCCGGCACAGGGCGGCCAAGGACAGCGACGATGCTTCAGCCTGCTCGTACCAAGTACCGAAAGATGCACAAGGGCCGCACGCCTGGCGCGGCTCACCGTGGCAGCGACATGACCTACGGTGAGTACGGTCTGGTGAGCCTGCAGCCGGGGTGGATCACCTCCCGGCAGATCGAGGCGGCCCGTATCGCGATGACCCGCCACGTGAAGCGCGGCGGCAAGATCTGGATTCGTATCTTCCCGGACAAGCCCATCACCAAGAAGCCGGCCGAGACCCGAATGGGTACCGGCAAGGGCGGCGTGGAGTACTACGTCGCGGTGGTGAAGCCCGGGCGCATCCTCTACGAGATGGAGGGGATGACGCGCGAGGTGGCCACCGGGGCGCTGAAGCTGGCGCAGGCGAAGCTGCCGGTGCTCACGAAGATTGTGACCCGCGCGGACCTGAGCCTCTAGTAGGCACCGAGCGGCGGGGGCCGGCCCTCACGGGAAGGCTCCCGCGCGCATGTGGAGACTGAAATGGCGACTGCGAAGGAACTGAAGGAACTGTCCGCGGAGGACCTGAAGCGGCGTGCGGCGGAGCTGCGCGAGACGCTGTTCCAGGACCAGCTGAAGCGGCGCACCGGCTCGCTGGACAACCCGGCCGAGCGTACCCAGCACCGTCGCGACCTGGCTCGCGTCCTGACCGTCCTGACCCAGAAGGTCTCGGCGGCCAAGCAGGGCTGAAGAAACCAATCCCCGAGCGTGCTCCCGCCAGGCGTGGGCACGTGAGGCCATCCGGGCCGTGAAGGCCCGGGTGCATGAGAGACAGTGAGACCGAAGATGGCTGAAGCGACCGAGACGTCCGCTCCCGAGACCTCTACCCGTGGCCGTCCCAAGACGCGCGTGGGTATCGTCACCTCGAACAAGATGCAGAAGACGGTTGTCGTGACCGTCCAGCGCCGTGCTCCGCACCCGAAGTACGGGAAGATCATGAGCCTGCGCGAGAAGTACAAGGCGCACGTGGAGGACCACGACTACCCCAAGAAGATCACCATCAACGAGGGTGATCGGGTCCGGATCGCCGAGACCAAGCCTGCCTCGAAGGACAAGCGGTGGCGGGTGGTCGAGGTGCTGGAGAAGAGCAAGAACGTCTAGCACGCACGCCTCTCCCGCGCGGCCGTGAGGCGGCGCGGGGTGGTCACCGGCGACAGGAGATTCCCAGATGATTCAGATGACGAGCGTGCTCGACGTTGCCGACAACTCGGGCGCGAAGAAGGTGTTCTGCATCAAGGTGCTCGGCGGTTCGAAGCGCAAGTACGCGTCCATCGGCGATGTCATCGTCGTGTCCGTGCGCGAGGCGCTGCCCAACTCGAAGGTGAAGAAGGGTGACGTGGCCAAGGCCGTCATCGTCCGCACCAAGCGCGAGGTGGGTCGCCCCGACGGCAGCTACATCAAGTTCGATGGCAACTCCGCGGTCCTCATCAACAAGGACATGGAGCCCATTGGTACGCGCATCTTCGGGCCGGTGGCCCGTGAGCTCCGCGCCCGTAAGTTCATGAAGATCATCTCGCTGGCGCCCGAGGTCCTCTGAGAGGACGGCAGGCCGGACGGCGAGCAGCCAGAGAGAGGAAGCCATGCAGAAGCTGAAGGTAGGAGATACGGTCCAGGTCATGGCCGGGGCCGAGGCCTCCGAGAAGACCACGGCGACCAAGCGCGGCAAGGTGCTGAAGATTGATCGCGACGCCGAGCGCGTCACGGTCGAGGGCCTGCGCCTGGTGAAGCGGCACATGAAGAAGACGCCGCAGAGCCCGGAGGGTGGCATCGTCGAGAAGCCCGGCACCATCGCCCTGGCCAATGTGCAGGTGGTGTGCGCCAAGTGCGACAAGCCGACGCGCGTCGGCTTCCGTACCGAGGGTGAAGAGGGCAAGAAGAAGCGGTTCTGCAAGAGCTGCGACGCGCTGATTGACTAGGTGTCCGCGTTGGTGCATGTATGCGCGCCCTTTGCCCACCCGGGTGGAGGGGCAGGCGGGCGTGCAGGCACTGAGGGCCCGGGGAGCATCCGGGACCTTCGCGGTGTTTCCAGATTCCATATGAAGGACTGATCGGGCGCGCTGGGTCCACGACGGCGCCCCGAAGCAGAGGACAGGACAATGGCTGACGAGAAGAAGGCCGATCAGAAGGAAAAGAAGGCGAAGCGCGGCAAGAAGGAAGAGGCCAAGAAGGTTGGCTTCGCGGCGAACATCGAGGAGGGCCTCGAGTCCAAGCCGGCGCGCATGAAGCTCCGCTTCTTCAAGGAGGGCGTCCCCGCCCTGATGAAGGAGCTGAGCCTCAAGAACCCGATGCAGGTTCCCCGCCTGGAGAAGATCGTCGTCAACATGGGTCTGGGCGAGGCGCTCGCCAACAACAAGATCCTGGAGTCGGCGGTCGACCAGCTCGCGGCGATCACCGGCCAGAAGCCCATCGTCACCCGCGCCCGCAAGTCCATCGCCAACTTCAAGCTGCGTCAGGGCCAGGCCATCGGCGCCGCCGTCACGCTGCGCGGCGAGCGCATGTACGAGTTCATGGACCGCCTCATCACCGTGGCGCTGCCGCGCGTGCGTGACTTCAAGGGCGTGTCCCCGAAGGCGTTCGACGGGAAGGGCAACTACACGCTCGGCGTGCGCGAGCAGATCATCTTCCCTGAGATCAACTACGACCAGATCGAGAAGGTGAAGGGGCTCAACATCAGCTTCGTCACCACCGCGGCGAACGACGAGCAGGGGTTGGCGCTGATGCGTCACTTCGGCATGCCGTTCCGCCAGTAAGCCTCGAGCCAAGGACTCCACGACACATGGCCAAGCTCTCCAAGATTGCCCAGGCAAAGCGCAAGCCGAAGTTCGCCGTGCGCCAGTACAACCGCTGCCCGCTGTGCGGCCGGCCGCGCGCCTTCCTGCGCAAGTTCAAGATGTGCCGCATCTGCCTCCGTCACCGCGCGCTGCGCGGTGAGATCACCGGCGTGACCAAGTCGTCCTGGTAGCCGGAAGGGCAGGGCGCCTGGCAGGCCCGTGAGGGCAGGCAGGGCGCCCTGGGCGTGCTCCCGGAAGGAAGCACGCGCTCGAAGTTCCGCTGTACGAAGTGGCAGCCGCTGCGAACCCCCGGGATGGGCCCGGCAGGCGGAGCGGTTGCGAACGCGGGGCACCCTGACGGGGCCCTGCCTCTGAGAAGGTATCCCATGCCGGTCAATGACCCCGTCGGCGACATGCTGACCCGCCTGCGCAACGCCTCCCGCGCGCGGCACGACAAGGTCGTCATTCCCCACTCGAAGCTCAAGCTCGAGATCATCAAGGTCCTCAAGGACGAGGGCTACATCGGCGAGTACTCCGTCGAGGAGCTCCAGCCGCAGAACAACATCGTCGTCGGGCTGAAGTACGGCCCGGACCGTGCCCCCGCCATCACCGGCATCCGCCGCGTGTCGAAGCCCGGTCTGCGCCGCTATGTCGCGGTGCGCGAGATTCCGCAGGTTCTCGGCGGCCTGGGCGTCTCCATCCTCTCCACCTCGCGCGGCATCATGGTGGACTCCGAGGCTCGCAAGCAGAAGGTCGGCGGCGAGCTGCTCTGCACCGTCTACTAGCCAGCCGCCCAGGAGTGGCGCCCCGCGAGGGTGCGCCCCCCGGGCAGACAGGACCGAGGCAACCATGAGTCGGATTGGAAAACTGGCGATCAAGCTCGGCGACAAGACGAAGGCCGTCGTCGCCGGCCAGCAGGTGAACTTCGAGGGCCCCAAGGGCAAGCTGTCGGTGAAGCTTCCCGCCAAGGTCAAGGTGGAGGTCAAGGACGGCCAGGTGAACGTGCTGCGCGAGGATGACTCCCGCGAGGCGCGCAGCCTGCACGGCCTGACCCGCACCATCCTCGCGAACGCCGCCAAGGGCGTGTCCACGGGCTTCGAGAAGAAGCTGGACATCCGTGGCGTCGGTTTCCGCGCCGAGGTGAAGGGCAAGGCCATCCACTTCTCGCTGGGCTACTCGCACCCGGTGGTCTTCAACCTCCCCGAGGGTGTGACGGCCGAGGTCGACAAGGCGCCCCGTACCGAGGACAGCCTTCCCACGGTGGGTCTGACGCTCCGCTCCGCGGACAAGGAAGTGCTGGGCGCCACGGCGGTGAACATCCGCTCGCTGCGTCCGCCCGAGCCCTACAAGGGCAAGGGCATCAAGTACTCCGAGGAGCGCATCCGCCGCAAGGAGGGCAAGACCGGTACGACCTAGTCGTCCCGGCTGTCCTGAGTGTTCCAAAATTCGCCGGGCCCTCGGGGCCTGGCGGCATCATCCGGTGGCGGAAGGCCGCATCGCCGCCGGACGGAAAAGGAAGCAGCCATGCCTACGAAGATCGATCAGCGCCTCAAGAGGAAGAACCGCATCCGCAAGAAGCTGTCCGGGACGACCGAACGGCCGCGGCTCACGGTCTACAAGAGCCTCAAGCACATCTACGCCCAGGTGGTGGACGACTCCACGGGCCGCACGCTCGCGTACGCTTCGTCGCTGTCCAAGGACCTGAAGGGTCAGGACGAGGGCGACAAGAAGGCGGATGCGAAGCGGGTGGGCACCCTGATTGCGCAGAAGTGCAAGGCCGCCAACGTCGAGGCGGTGGTGTTCGACCGCAACGGCTTCCCCTATCACGGGCGCATCGCCGCCGTGGCCGACGCCGCGCGCGAGGCCGGGCTGAAGTTCTAAGAATTCGAAAGGAATCCCCCAAGTGGCAACTCCGATCAATCCGAACGATCTGGACCTCACCGACCGCGTGGTGAACATCAACCGCGTGGCCAAGGTCGTGAAGGGCGGCCGTCGTTTCTCGTTCGCCGCCCTGGTGGTGGTGGGGGACGGCGCCGGACACGTGGGCGTCGGCCTGGGCAAGGCCAACGAGGTCCCCGAGGCCATCCGCAAGGGTGGCGAGAACGCGAAGAAGAACCTGTTCCGGGTGCCCCTGATGGGTCACACCATCCCGCATGAGGTGCTCGGGCACTTCGGCGCCGGGTGGGTGCTCCTGAAGCCGGCCAGCCAGGGTACGGGCGTCATCGCCGGCGGCGCGGTTCGCGCGGTGCTGGAGGCGGCGGGCATCCGCAACATCCTGACCAAGAGCCAGGGGTCGCGCAATCCGCACAACGTGCTGAAGGCGACGGTCGCGGGCCTGAAGATGCTGCGCAGCGCGGAGCAGGTGTCGCGCCTGCGTGGCAAGGACGTCGAAGCGGCCAAGCTGGCCGGCGAGCAGAGGGGCTAGTCCATGGCGCTCAAGGTGAAGCTGGTCAAGAGCTTTTCGGGTGCGTCCGGCGAGATGCTGGACACCATCCGCGGGCTGGGCCTGAAGAAGTTTGGTGAGGAGCGGCTCCTGAAGGACACGCCGGCGGTGCGCGGCATGGTGTTCAAGGTGAAGCATCTGGTCACCCTGGAGACGGTTTCCGGCGAGGCTCCGGCGCCGAAGCGTCGCAAGCCGCGCAAGGTCGCTCTGAAGGAACGGGCGCGCGCGTACCAGGCCAAGCAGTCGAAGGCCTGAGTCACGAGAGGACTGAGACGATGAGCACTCTGAACAATCTGAAGCGTCCGTCGCGCTCGTGGCACCGCAAGAAGCGCGTGGGCCGCGGCCAGGGCAGCGGCCTGGGCAAGACGGCCGGCCGCGGTGGCAAGGGCCAGAAGGCTCGTTCCGGCAACATGCGGTTCGAGGGCTTCGAGGGCGGCCAGAGCCCCCTGCAGCGCCGGCTCCCGAAGTTCGGCTTCAACTCGCCCAACCGCACCATCTACGCGGTGGTGAACCTGGCCGACGTCGAGCAGCACTTCGACGCGGGCGCCACGGTGGACGAGGCGACGCTGAAGCAGGCGGGCCTGGTGAAGGGCCGTTACCACGGCGTGAAGCTGCTGGCGCAGGGCGGGCTGACGAAGAAGGTCACCATCCGCGTCCACAAGGCCTCCGAGGCGGCGAAGTCGGCCGTCCAGCAGGCGGGTGGCGCGGTGGAAGAGCTCCCGCTGATGGCCCACAAGCCGGAAGCGGCCGCCAAGGCGCACGCCGGCAAGGGCGTCAAGGCGCCCCGGCAGCCCAAGGCCTGAGCGTGTCCGGCGCGCATCACTTGATGGTGGTGCGCGCCATTTCGCTTGTGTAGGCTTCTGCGCCCCTTTCCCGTCCGTGGAACAGGGGCGTTTTGTCGTCCTGGCAGAACCCTCACGAAGAGGATGGCTACCCCGTGGCTCTGAACGCCTTCGCCAACGTCTTCCGTATCGCGGAGCTGCGCAGCCGTCTTGCGTACACGCTCCTGCTGCTCGCCGTCTATCGCATCGGCATCTTCATCAACACGCCCGGTGTGGACCGTGCGGCGATGAACGCGTTCATGGACGCCCAGAAGCAATCGGGCGGCCTCGTGTCGCTGTTCAACCTCTTCTCCGGCGGCGCGCTGGAGCAGATGTCCATCTTCGGTCTGGGCATCATGCCGTACGTCAGCGCCTCCATCATCATGCAGCTGCTGGCCGTGGTCGTGCCCAGCCTCGAGCGCCTCCAGAAGGAGGGCGCCGGCGGACGGCAGAAGATCAACCAGTACACGCGCTACGGCACCATCGTCCTGTCCGTCGTCCAGGGCATCGGCATCTCCCGGTGGCTGGCCTCGCTCGGCCGCTCCGACGGGGGCCAGAGCGGCTTCAACCAGGTGGTCGTCCCGGACGACAGCGCCTGGTTCACCTTCATGACGGTCATCAGCCTCACGGCCGGCACGGCCTTCATCATGTGGCTGGGTGAGCGCATCACCGAGCGCGGCATCGGCAACGGCATCTCGCTCATCATCTTCGCGGGCATCGTGGCCGGAGTGCTGCCGGGTGCCAAGACGCTGCTGGACCTGACCCGTCAGGAGGTCATCGCAGTGGCCGAGGTGCTGGCCCTGCTGGTGTTCATGCTCCTCATCATCGGCGCGGTGGTCTACGTGGAGCGGGGCATGCGGCGCATCCCCATCCAGTACGCCAAGCGGATGGCCGGGCGGCGGATGTTCGCGGGCCAGGCGACGTACTTCCCGATGAAGGTGAACACCTCGGGCGTGATTCCGCCCATCTTCGCCGGCGCGGTCCTGTCCTTCCCCGCGACGCTGGGCACCTGGTTCCCGTTCCTCCAGGACTTCCAGCGCGCCATCGAGGGCAACCTGTGGATCTACAACGGGCTGTTCGTCCTGATGGTCATCTTCTTCGCGTACTTCTACACGGCGCTGACGTTCCGGCCGGATGACGTGGCGGACAACATCAAGAAGCAGGGTGGCTACATCCCCGGCATCCGCCCGGGCCGCCAGACGGCGGAGTACATCGAGCGCGTGCTCAACCGGCTCACGTTCGGCGGCGCCATCTACCTGGCCGTCATCTGCGTGATTCCGTCCATCATCAGCGGCCTGCTGGGGGTGAACTTCACCTTCGGCGGCACGGCGCTGCTGATTGTCGTGGGCGTGGCGCTGGACACGGTGCAGCAGATCGAGGGCCACCTCATCAGCCGCAACTACGAGGGCTTCGCCGGTCCGCGCGGCCCGCGCATCCGCGGCCGGGTGCGCGTGGCGGCCTGAGTCACCGCTCGTATCATCCGGGCGCCTCTCCCCGTCGCGGGGAGGGGCGCCTCGTCGTTCCAGGGTAATGTCGTTCTGGGGTTATTCGGTGGTGCACACGGGGGGCGCTCGGAGGTTTGTGTCCGATGACCTCTGTGCCTTCCTTCGGAGCTGAGAGGAGCACATGAACCTGATCCTGTTGGGGCCGCCGAACGCGGGGAAGGGCACGCAGGCGAAGAAGCTGTATGCGGACTTCCAGATCCCGCAGATCTCCACCGGTGACATCCTCCGCAAGGCGGTCGCGGATGGAACGGAGCTGGGGAAGGTCGCGGGTCCGCTGATGGCCTCGGGCCAGTACGTGCCCGACGAGGTTGTCATCGGCATCGTCGAGGAGCGCCTGAAGCAGCCGGACGTGGCCAAGGGCTTCGTGCTGGATGGCTTCCCCCGGACGCCCGGCCAGGCGGATGCGCTGGACAAGATGCTGGCGCGGCTGGGCAAGCAGCTCGACGCGGTCATCTCCCTGGAGGTGCCGCACGCGAAGCTGGTGGAGCGCGGCTCGGGCCGGCGCGTGTGCCCGACGGACGGCAGCGTGTACCACGTGTACCAGAGCCCCCCGAAGCGGGCGGGCTACTGCGACAAGTGCAACACGGGGCTCGTCCAGCGGCCGGACGACATGCCCGAGGTCATCGAGAGGCGCCTTCAGAAGTACGACGCCGAAACGGCGCCGCTGAAGGACTTCTACGCGAAGAAGGGCGTGCTCAAGAGCGTGGATGGCGTCGGCTCGCCCGAGGGCATCTACGAGGAAATCAAGGCCGCGGCCGGGAAGGGCTGAGCGGAACCCGGGCAGGCGGACGGGGAGGGGGCGCTTGCGGCGCTCCCTCCTGCTGGCCACCCCTTCTTCCGGGGCCCGGGTGGGCCCGGGACACCCATGGCCGTGGAACTCAAGAGCCGGGACGAGATTGCCCTGATGCGGCAGGCGGGGCGAATCGTCTGTGAGGTCCTGGACGCGCTCGAGGCGGCCGTGGCGCCGGGCGTCACGACCTGGGAGTTGGACGCCCTGGCCGCGAAGCTCACGGCCGAGAAGGGCGCGCGGCCGGCCTTCAAGGGGTATCTGGGCTTCCCCTGCGTGCTGTGCGCCTCCGTCAACGAGGAGGTGGTGCACGGCATCCCCAGCAAGCGGCGGAAACTGGCCGAAGGCGACCTGATGAAGCTCGACTTCGGGGTGGTGTACCGCGGGTGGTTCGGGGACGCGGCGAGGACGGTGCCGGTGGGGAAGGTGAGCGCCGAGGCCCGGGCGCTGCTGGAGGCCACGCGGGAGGCGCTTCACAAGGGCATCCAGGCCATGCGGCCGGGCAACCGGCTGGGGGATATCGGCCACGCGGTGCAGCATCACGTGGAGGCGCGGGGCTACTCGGTCGCCCGGGGCTTCACCGGCCATGGGATTGGCCGCAAGCTGCACGAGCAGCCCTCGGTGCCGAACCACGGGCAGCCAGGCTCGGGCATGAAGCTGAGGGCGGGGATGGTCCTGGCGGTGGAGCCCATGGTGAACCAGGGGAGCGACGAGGTGGCCATCCTCGAGGATGACTGGACGGCGGTGACGATGGACGGCAAGCTCTCCGCCCACTTCGAGCACACCGTCCTCATCACGGACCATGGCCCCGAGGTGCTCACCCGGAGGGCTTGAAGGCCGCCGTGACTGCGGGTGAAATAGCGTGTTGTTATGAGGGGTTGGTAGGAATCCAAGTTTTAGATCGCGCGGCGCTTGCCACTTGCGGACCAAAGTGCTATCCCGCCGCGCTTCCAAGAGGTTCGTGGTCCGGGAAGAGAGTCTGCCGCTTGCCGAAGGATGATTCCATCGAAGTCGAGGGGACCGTGATGGAGCCCCTCCCCAACGCGATGTTCCGCGTGGTGCTGGACAACGGCCACAAGGTGCTCGCGCACATTTCGGGCAAGATGAGGATGCACTTCATCCGCATCCTCCCGGGTGACAAGGTGAAGGTCGAGCTGTCTCCCTACGACCTGACGCGCGGACGGATCACGTACCGGGCGAAGTAGACCGGGCGCCCCGCCGGGGAATGGCGGGCTGCCCGATGGGCATTTCTTTAGCTGAGGAAGGAAGTTCGCTCCCATGAAGGTTCGGGCGTCCGTCAAGAAGATCTGCGACAAGTGCAAGGTCGTTCGTCGCAAGGGTATCGTGCGCGTCATCTGCGCTTCCAACCCGCGTCACAAGCAGCGCCAGGGCTAGCGGCCAGACGGCCGTTGGCTCCAGACCAACTCCACTCAAGTAAGGAAGATCGAAGATGGCTCGTATCGCCGGCATCGACCTGCCGCCCAACAAGCGGGCGGTGATCTCGCTCCAGTACATCTACGGGATCGGCAACAAGTCCGCCCAAGACATCATCGCCGCGGCGGGCATCGATCCCACCACGCGGACCAAGGACCTCACCGAGGAGCAGGCCCGCAAGATCCGCGAGATCATCGAGGCCAGCTACAAGGTGGAGGGTGACCTGCGTCGCGAGGTCACCATGAACATCAAGCGTCTGATGGACCTGGGCTGCTACCGCGGCCTCCGTCACCGCAAGGGCCTGCCGGTGCGTGGCCAGCGGACCCATACGAACGCGCGTACCCGCAAGGGTCCGAAGCGTGGCATCGTCCGGGCGAAGCCTGCCGCTCCGGCCCGGTAAACCGCAGCGCCGGCCCGTAAGGTGCCGGCGTCGATCACCTCCTCTCAGGAGCAGCAACGCACATGGCTGACGAGACCAATACTTCGGCTGCGGCGCCCGCGGGCGCCGAGGGTGCCGAAGCCCCTGCCGCGAAGAAGGCCAAGCGCAAGGGCAAGAAGAACATCCTCAATGGCGTGGTCCACATCCAGTCCACGTTCAACAACACCATCATCACGATCACGGACATCTCCGGGAACGTGATCTCCTGGTCGTCGGCCGGGGCGCGTGGCTTCAAGGGAAGTCGCAAGTCCACGCCGTTCGCGGCGCAGGTGGCCGCGGGTGATGCCGCGGCGAAGGCGATGGAGCACGGCCTGAAGAACGTGTCCGTGTTCGTGAAGGGCCCGGGCGCGGGCCGCGAGTCGGCGCTGCGCGCGCTGGCCGCCGCCGGTCTGAAGATCAACCTCATCCGCGACGTGACGCCCATCCCGCACAACGGGTGCCGTCAGCCCAAGCGCCGCCGCGTCTAACCTCTTCGTCCGGGCCGCCCTCCCGCCATGGTGTGGGGGCGGCTCCAGATCACCTCAAGGACCTGTCAATGGCTCGTTACACCGCCAGCGCCTGCCGCATCTGCCGGCGCGAAAACCTGAAGATGTACCTCAAGGGCGACCGTTGCTACACGGACAAGTGCGCCATCGAGCGCCGCCCCTATCCCCCGGGCCAGCACGGCCAGGGTCGCGTGAAGTTCTCCGGCTACGGCGTGCAGCTGCGCGAGAAGCAGAAGGTCAAGCGCATGTACGGCCTGCTGGAGAACCAGTTCCGCGGCTACTACCACCGCGCCTCCGCCGCCAAGGGCAAGACGGGTGAGAACCTCCTGCAGCAGCTGGAGCTCCGCCTGGACAACGTGGTGTTCCGCATGGGCTTCGCGGACACGCGCAACGAGGCGCGCCAGCTGGTCCGCCACGGTCACTTCCAGGTGAACGGCCGCAAGGTGAACATCCCCTCCTTCTCCGTGAAGCCGGGCAGCGCGGTGGAGGTGGTGGAGAAGAGCCGCAAGGTGCTCCGCATCTCCGAGGCGCTGGAGACGGTGGACCGCCGTGGCGTTCCGCAGTGGATCTCCCTGGACAAGAAGGCGTTCAAGGGCACCGTCACGACCCCGCCGAACCGCGAGGACCTGACCATGCCCATCCAGGAGCAGCTCATCGTGGAGCTCTACTCCAAGTAGCCTCCGCGCCGGCCCCACAGGGCTTGGACGTGGCAGTGGACGCCCTGGCCGACGAGGCCGGGGCGTCGTGCTTTATCGCAGTCGCAGTGGCAGTCCCCACGTGCCCATCCTCCCGCCAGCCTGGTGGGTAAGTCGGTGGTGGCGCATGTCACGAGGAGTCGTACACCATGGCTGATACGTTCGTTGCGAAGAACTGGCGTGACCTCATCAAGCCGCGCCGCATGGAAGTGGACCAGGACAGCCTGACGCCGACGTACGGCAAGTTCGTCGCCGAGCCGCTGGAGCGGGGCTTCGGGACGACGCTGGGCAACTCGCTGCGCCGGGTGCTCCTGTCCTCGCTGCAGGGCGCGGCCATCACCGCCGTGAAGATCGAGGGCGTGGACCACGAGTTCACGACCATCCCCGAGGTGTCCGAGGACGTCACGGACGTGGTGCTGAACCTGAAGGAAGTCCTCCTTCGGATGCACACCAACGAGACGAAGACGCTGCGCATCGAGGCGGAGGGTCCCAAGGAGGTCAAGGCCGGTGACATCATCACCGACCCGGACACGGAGATCCTCAACCCGGGCCACCACATCTGCACCATCTCCGAGGGCGGCAAGCTCCGCATGGAGCTGACGTGCCGCCGCGGCCGTGGCTACACGCCGGCCAACTCCAACAAGGTGGCGGGTGCGCCCATCGGCACCATCCCCATCGACTCGCTGTTCTCGCCCATCCGCAAGGTGAACTACCAGGTCACCAACGCGCGCGTCGGCCAGGTCACCGACTTCGACAAGCTGTCGCTCGAGGTGTGGACGGACGGCTCGGTGTCGCCCCAGGACGCGGTGGCGTACGCGGCGAAGATCATCAAGGAGCAGCTCACCGTCTTCGTGAACTTCGACGAGACGGAGGAGCCCGTCGTCGCCGAGGCGCCGAAGGAAGAGGCGAAGCTCAACGAGAACCTGTTCCGCTCGGTGGACGAGCTGGAGCTGTCGGTCCGTTCCGCCAACTGCCTGCAGCAGGCGAACATCAAGAGCATCGGCGACCTGGTGCAGCGCACCGAGGCCGAGATGCTCAAGACGAAGAACTTCGGCCGCAAGTCCCTGAAGGAGATCAAGGAGATCCTCGCGGAGATGGGCCTGTCGCTGGGCATGAAGCTGGAGAACTGGCCGCCGAAGCAGGCGCCCGCGCCCGCGCAGCCGAAGGCGTAGCTGTCGTTTCGCAGTACCTCCCCACGCGTCCGCGGGTACGGCGGTCAGCGGCGTGAGGGGAGGGGGCCTGGGACGTCTTCCAGGCCCGAATGGCAGTGGCGGGCCCCGTGCCGGGTCCGCCCTTCCCACCCGGTACCTGATACGGCCGGAGTGGTTGGGCCCCGACGAGGGCCCGGAGCACGACGATGCGTCATAAGGTCGGACAGAGGAAGCTTCACCGCAGCACGAGCCACCGGCTCGCGATGCTCAACAACATGGTCACCTCGCTGCTCGAGCACCAGGCCATCCGCACCACCGTGCCGAAGGCGAAGGAGGCTCGGAAGATTGCGGAGCGCATCATCACGCTCGGCAAGAAGGGTGGCCTGTCCAACGTGCGTCTGGCGGCCCGTACGGTGAAGGACCGCGACGTGCTGCAGAAGGTCTTCAGCGAGTACAAGGACCGGTACGCGACCCGTCCCGGTGGCTACACCCGCCTGATCCGTCTGGGCTTCCGCCGCGGTGACGCCGCGGAGATGGCCCTGCTGGAGCTGGTGGACCGGCCCGCGACGCAGGCCGCGCCCGTCGAGACCGAGGGCGAGGGCAGCGATGCCGCGGCCTCGGACGCCACGAAGGCTGAGTAGCCGTTCCGCTTTCCGCGCCCCTCCGTGAGGAGGGGCCGGAGGCAACGCGAGGGCGCTCTTCCCACCAGGAAGGGCGCCCTTCGTGTTTCTACGGGGTGCTAGCGCTTCGGCCCGCGCAGACGCTCCCACTCCACCTTGAGGTGCTCGGTGAGGTCCGCGCTGTCGCTGCGTGTGCGCAGCTCGAGCGTGTTGAAGCGCAGGTCCGCCGGCGCGGCGCCGCTGCTGCCCATCAGCTGCTTGGGCGTAATCGTCATGAACTCGCCGGGCGCCACCGACGGCGAAGCCCCGCGGTACTGCCCGTTGACGATGACGGTGATGTCCTCCCACGCCTCGTCGCTCTCGTTGAAGATGGTTATGGAGGGCCGGTCCAGCTTGTCGCTGAGCACCAGGCGCGCGTCCATGTCCCCCGTCTCCACGGAGCTGCCGGGGCAGGCGATGGCGAAGCTCGCCGCCGTCATCGCCAGCCAGCCGGCGACGATGGAGGCCTTGTACTTGAAGAAGCGGTCCCGCTGGCGGAAGTCCGCCACCAGCTCCTTGAGGATGGAGAACGCGTTGAGCGCGTGGTTGGAGGCCTCGCCCGCGAGGCGTTTGCCGATGGGGCCCTCCACCTTCTCCTTCTGCAGGGGCTCGGAGCGCGCCGCGGACATCACCCGGAGCGTGCCGGGATTGGACGGCGCCCGGGGCATGCCCGGGCTCGTCGGCGTCCTCGGCGGTGCGGAGGTCGGGGGCGCTGTCTTCGGAGGCTTGCGACCGTCGCTCATCGGACGCTGAGTGTAGAGGCCCAGACCCGGCGGTGGCTACTGCGCCTTGAGTTGCTGGAGCGCCCGGGATGCCACTGCGTTCTCCGGCTGCGCCTCCAGCACCTTGCCCAGCCAGCGCTCTGCCTCCCCGGACGCTGTCTTCCGCGTCTCGGCGCGTGAAGACTTCATTGCCTGCTCGGTGAAGAGCAGCCCCAGCCGCAGGCTGAACTCCATGTTCTCCGGGTCCTTTTCGACCACGTGCCGCAGCTCGCGCTCGGCGGCGGCGTAGTCCCCCTCGAGCTGGTACACGAGCGCCAGCTTGCCCCGGGGAGGCACCGCGTCCGGCGTCAGCGCCACGGCCACGGAGAAGGCCTCGCGGGCGGCGTTCAAATCACGCCGCTCCAGGTGCAGGTCGCCCAGGCGGAACCAGGCCACGTCCAGCAGCGGATGGAGCGCCACGGCCTGCTCGAAGGCCGTACGGGCCGCGTCCGGGCGCTGGCGGGAGAGGTAGAGCTCGCCCAGGTACAGGTGGTTCTTGCCGTCCCGGGGAGCCCGCTCGATGGCCTGCTTGAACTCGTCCACCGCGCGCCCGGCGTCATCCAGGCGCTGGTAGGCCAGGCCCAGCAGGGCGTGCACCACCGCCAGGTCCGGGTAGTCGTGGAGGATCTCCTCGAAGGCGAGGATGGCGTGCTGGGGTGCGTCCAGGTCGTTCAGGTAGCGCAGGCCCTCCTCCAGCTTCGCCTCGGCCGTCTTGGGGATGCCGGCGAAGGGGTCGGCAATCTGCTCCATCAGCGCCCGCGCCGTCGTCACCTCGCCGGGGCTCGGGCGGCCCCGCACCACGGAGCCCAGGGCCGCCACCGCGCCAGGGGCGTCCCCCGTGCGGTGCAGCGCCTTGGCCAGCGGCAGGCGCCAGGCGGTGCGCTCCGGGGCCAGCGTGGTGGCGCGGCGCAGGGGCTCCACGGCGGCGGCGTACTGCTCGGACTCCAGGCGCGCGACGCCGAGGCGGTAGTGGAACTCGGCCGTCTCCGGAGCCAGGGCGATGGCGCGCTCGAAGGCGGCCACGGTGGGCGCCCCCGCGTCCCGCGCCCGCGAGAAGAGGGCCAGGCCGAGCATGTACTGGTCCACCGCGCGCTCCTGGGCGGCGATGCGGCCCTGCAGCTCGGCAATCCACGCGTCCGTGCGGCCCGCCTTCACGTGGGCCTCGGTGAGGGCGCGCGCCACGTCCAGGTCATCCGGCGTCTGCAGCTGCATCGCCCGGAGCAGCTCCACCGCCTTCTCCGGCGGATTCTCGTCCAGCACGACGCGGGCCTTGCCGCGGGTGTCCGCGGGGCGGTTGCTCGCGGTGGCGGGCGCGGTGTGGGAGCAGCCGGTGGCCAGCAGGCCCAGGCCGAGCACGGCGGCGCGGACCCAGGGACGGAAGCGGAGGTGACGGGTCGTCTTCACGGTGGGGACGTCTCAGGTAGAGGAGGAAACGCGCGCCTTGCCGACACCCTCGACGCCCGCGTCGGCGACGGCGTCGTCCACGTCGCCGCCCTTGCCGCCCATCGACAGGCTGTCGGCGATGATGACCTCACGCACGGCGCGGGCGAGCCCCTCGCGGTCATTCTCGGCGAAGCGCGTGGTGTCGATGGGCTTGCCAATCTTCACGCGGATGGGGCCCGGGGTGATGTTCCAGGTGGACTTGGGCATCAGGTTCCCTGAGCCCTCGATGGTGACGGGGCAGACGGGAACGCGGGACTTGAGGGCCAGGGCGAAGGGCCCCTTCTTGAAGGGAAGGATGCGGCCGTCCGGGGAGCGGGTGCCCTCCGGGTAGAGGAAGATGCTGACCCCGGCGCGAATCTTCGCCGCGGCCGCATCCAGCGAGGCGATGGCCTTGGAGCGGTTGGAGCGGTTGACGAAGACGTGGCCGGCGAGTGCCAGATACCAGCCGATGAACGGCACCCACTTGAGCTGGCTCTTCGCCACGTAGCGGAAGGGGACCGGGACGGCCAGGAAGTGCGCGGGGATGTCGATGGTGGACTGGTGGTTGCCCACGTAGATGGTGGGCCGCTTCGGGTCCACGTTCTCCGCGCCAATGACTTCCAGCGTCGCGCCGCCCGCCCACAGCAGCACCGGCGACCAGATCCTGCGGGCCACCCAGACCGAGGCCGCGGGGTTCAGTGTCACCACCATGGCCAGGATGGCCAGCACAAAGGAAATCGGGGACCACACCCCAGCAACGAGCATGCAGAAGAGCTTGCGCATCCCTCAGCCCCCCTCCATGGGGGCGACGCGTCGGGCCGGCGAGCGCCCGGGCCCTCGGGCACGCCCCACCCACGTCCCTTCCCGGGCGGCCGGGCAGGCAGGCACACCCCGGAGGATGGCCGCGCCGGGCGTGGGGGTGGCAGGACGATGCCGGAGCATGCACTTCTTCTACCACGGCCTCCCACACCTTGTTTCTGGTATGCGCTGCTCGGCGGGATTACAAGCAGGGGTAGCGTGGCCAGGAAAAAGTTCATCGCCATCGCGGGCAACATCGGCGCCGGGAAGACGGAGCTCACGTCCTTCCTCTGCCGGAAGTACGGGCTCACCCCGTCCTTCGAGCCCAACGACCAGAACCCATATCTGGCCGACTTCTACAAGGACATGAAGACGTGGGCGTTCCGCTCGCAGCTCTTCTTCCTGACGCACAAGTTCCGGCTGCACCGGGAGCTGGAGAAGACGACGGGCACCGTCCTGCAGGACCGGACCCTCTACGAGGACGCGGAGATCTTCGCCAAGAACCTCCACCGGCAGCGGCTCATCGACAAGCGCGACTGGAAGACGTACTGCGAGCTCTACGAGACCATCTCCGAGTCGCTCCGGCCCCCGGACCTCATGATCTACCTGCGCTGCCCCGTGCAGACGCTGCGCGAGCGCATCCGCCTGCGCGGCCGCGCCATGGAAAAGGACATCCCCACCCGTTATCTGCAGCGCCTCAATGCCCTGTATGAGGAGTGGTTCGACGGCTACCGGCTGTCGCCGGTGCTCGTGCTGGCCACGGACAAGCTCGACTATCTGACCAACCTGGTGGACCGCGTGGACCTCTTTCGCCAGATCGAGAAGCACCTGTGATGGAGGTCTACCTGCTGGCAACCGAGCAGGAGGGCCCCGCGCCGCTGGACGCGCTGCGGGCCTCCTTCGCGACGGACGAGGTGGAGTTCACTCCGGACGAGGACGGCCTGGGCTTCAAGGTCAAGGGCGACGACTCGGAGGTGCTGGTGCGCCTGACGGTGGGCGCGGAGAACCTGCCGCGCTTCTCCAAGGAGGTCTTCAGCGGGAGCCCGGAGGCCTTCGAGCGGCTCGGGCGCTCCAAGGCCTTCTACCGGCTGTCGGTGGAGCCGGGCGGCGCGCAGCCCACGCTGCCGGTGTTCGAGGCGCTGTGGGCCGTGCGCACGCTGCTGGAGCACGTCAAGGGCGTGCTGGTGGACGTCACCGCCTTCAAGCTGCACGAGCCCGACGACGTGGTGGAGATCACCGAGCTGGACTTCGACATCCGGGACCACGTCCACCTGCACGCGGTGGAGGCCACGGAGGGTGACACGCCCCTGTGGGTCCACTCGCACGGGATGGAGAAGTTCGGCGCGCGAGACCTGGAGATCTTCCACCTGGCGGAGGACGACCTGCTGGCGGCGGAGAGCTTCCTGCACGAGCTGTGCACGGACCTGGCCTTCGGGCAGGGGCCGGCGCTGCGCTCGCAGGTGGGCACCAGCGAGGGGCAGACGTTCATGCTGGTGCCGTCCGAGGAGGCCCGCACCAACCTGCTGGGCGTGCCGCTGGACACGTTCGAGGGTCACGAGGGGCTGTTCCTCTCCGTGGTGTCCCCGGGCGGGCGGCACAACACCTCGGAGCTGCTGTCGCCGTACCGCGAGCGCTTCGAGAAGGAGCCGGAGGAGCAGACCCAGGCCATGCGCCGCGAGGCCCAGGCGCTGCTGCCGTCCTTCCTCGCGCGCTTCCAGCGCAAGGGGCTGATGGAGCCGCTCACCTTCCTGGTGCGGGCCCCCTTCGACACCCACCCGGATGGCAGCACGGTGGTGGAGAACCTGTGGATGGAGGTCATGGCCCGGGACGAGGGCAGCGTCGTCGGCAAGCTGGTGGATGGCGCGGTGCACACCACGGAGTGGCGCAAGGGTGCCCACGTGGAGGTGGAGGAAACCCAGGTGAACGCGCTGGCCATTGCCCGTGAGGGCAGGACGCTGGACGAGCACGAAATCCGTGCGCTCCTCAACGCCGAAAGGCCCATGTAGCGGGACGGGGCGGGCCGGGAGTCCTTGCCCGTGTCCGGCGGAACGCTAGGCTCCGCGACCCATGCCCGCACTCCTGCTGCTCACCGGTCCATCCGCGGGGCGCCGCTACGAGGTGCTGACGGAAGCGACAATCGGTCGCAGCCCGTCATGTGAAATCCCGCTGGAGGATGACCAGGTCTCGCGCAGGCATGCGCTGATCACCCTCCAGGAGGGGCAGGCGCGGATTCGCGACCTCCGCTCGCGCAACGGGACGCTCGTCAACGGGGAGCGGCTCTCTGGCGAGGTCGTGCTGCAGCCCGGGGACCGTGTGCGTGTGGGAACCACGACGGCCCTCTTCGAGCCTCCGGCGGTGACGCTGGTGGAGGGAGGGCCCACGTCCGCGGGCCATGTGCCCATCGAGGAGGTGCTGCCGCACGTGGGGACGGCGGCGGCGCTGTACTCGGCGGGCATTGCCCTGATGGGCGCCACCAGCGAGGCCATGGTGCTGCGGCGGCTGGCGGACGAGGTGGCCCATGCCCTCAACGCGGACCGGGCGGCGGCGCTGCTGGGCAGCAGTGCGGGCCTGCTCACCGCGGCCGTGGTGGGTGGGGAGGCGCTGGCCGTGCCCCATTCGCTGGCCCAGGCCGCGCTAGAGCGCAAGGAGCTGACCCAGGCCGACGACATGCTGTGCACGCCCCTGGTGGCCTCGGGAGGCCGGCCCTTTGGCGTGCTGTACGTGGCTCGCGCCGAGCCGGTCTTCACCGATGGCGAGGGCCAGCTGCTGGCCGCGCTGGGGCGGCTGGGGGGCGAGGCGTACACCGCGGTGCGCTCGCGGGTGGAGGCGGAGGCCTCCTCGCTGGCGCTGGCGGGCGCGTCCCGGCCCCTCAAGGCGCTGGTGGACGGCGCGAAGCGCGCGGCGGCCAGCGCGGCCCCCGTGGTGATTCACGGCGAGCCCGGGACGGGGAAGACGATGCTGGCGCGCCTGGTCCACGCGCACTCGCCCCGGGCGCTGGGGCCGCTGGTCATCGTGGACTGCCGCCTGCCCCAGGAGCCCGTGGAGGAGGCGCTGTTCGGCAAGGCGAGTGCGCCCGGACAGCCGCCGGTGACTTCCGCGCTGCTGCGCGCGGATGGGGGCTCGCTGCTGCTCCAGCAGGTGCAGGCACTGCCCCGTCCCACGGCGGAGCGGCTGGCGCGGCTGCTGGCCCGGAGGTCCGCTCCCGCGAGGCAGGGCGGTGAGGAGCCCGTGGACGTGCGGGTGCTGGCCACCGCGCCAGCGCCCCTGCCGCTGCTGGCCACCCGGGGAGAGGTGGAGACGGCGCTCGCCCGGGGCCTCGCGGGCTTCGAGCTGGAGGTGCCACCCCTCCGGGAGCGCCGGGCGGACGTGCTCACCTTACTGGAGGGCTTCACCACCCGCGCGGCGCGGCGGGCGCGCAAGGAGCCTCCGACGCTGGGGCCGGAGGCACGGCGGTTGCTCGTGGACTACGCATGGCCCCAGAACGTGCGCGAGCTGGAGCTGGTGGGAGAGCGGCTCGGCCTGCTCTATGCCGGGAGCCGCGTGGGGGCGCTGCACCTGCCTCCGGAAATCCAGGAGGGCGGCGCGGCCTCCAGCCCCCAGACACTGCAGGAGCGCCTGGCGCGGCTGGAGCGCGACGCCATCGCCGAGGCGCTTCGCGAGGCGGGAGGGAAGAAGGTCCGCGCCGCGGCGCTGCTCGGCATCAGCCGGCCCACGCTGGACAAGAAGATTGAAGAGTACGGCCTCGCCGTGGAGCGCGGCCGGCGCGGGTGAGCGCGCCCGTCACTTCCTCCGGCTGAGCACCACGCCCGTGAGGATGAGGCCCGCGCCCACGGCCTGGAGCACCGTGGGCTGCTCGCCGCGCACGGCCCAGGCGGTGAGGGCGGCCACCACGGGGATGCCGGTGTTGTAGAGCGCCGCGCGGCTGCTCCCCACCTTCTGCACCGTGCGTCCCCAGATGAAGTACGAGAGCACCAGCGGCACCAGCGCCGAGTACACCACGCCCGCCCAGGCGTTGAACCCGATGCTCGCGGGCTCCAGCGCGAGGACTTCCGGCACCCCCGCGAGCACCACGCCAGGCGCGCCCGTCAGCATCGTGGTCGCGGTGATGCGCAGCGCGGACACCTCCGTGCCCACCGAGCGGATGCCGACGGTGTAGATGGCCCAGCACAGGCAGCCCCCGAGGATGAGCCCGTCGCCCAGCCACGTCGCCGCGCCCATGGCCGGGCCTCGCGCGCCCACCACCAGCAGCATGCCCGCCACCGCCAGGGACAGGCCCGTCACCAGCGGCCGCGTCAGCCGCTCCACGCCCAGCAGCGCTCCCAGCGCCGCCACCAGCACCGGCGTCACCGCCGTCAGCAGTCCGCTGTTCGCCGCCGTCGTGTGCGCCAGCCCGAGGATGAAGCAGAGCTGGTAGACGGTGTTGCCCACCAGGCCGAGCGCCATCAGCTTGAGGAACACCTTCCGGGGCATCGGCTTCCACCCCTCCACCGCCCACAGCAGCGCGCCCATGGCCAGTGCGGCGATGGCGAAGCGAAGCGACATGAAGGCGAGCGGGGGGATGGTGCCCAGCGCCTCCTTCACCACCGTGTAGTTGGTGCCCCAGACGATGACCACGCCGATGATGGCCAGGTCGGACGCGGAGAAGGAGCGGGCGGGGAGGGCAGACGCGGAGGCGGTGGAGCTGGACACGGCGGGACAGGGCATAGGGCGCCGAGCTGGCGCGTGCAAGCCGACGTTTCCCCCACGGCCCCGCTTGTCCGCATGCCCGCCCGGGGTTAAACGCGCGCCCATGGACCTTCGATTTTCGGACGAGGTGCGGCGCGCTCGCGACGCCGGGCAACCCATCGTGGCCCTGGAGACGAGCGTCGTGGCCCAGGGACTGCCCTACCCGGACAACCTGGCCGCCGCTCGCGCCTGCGAGGAGGCCATCCGCCGCGTCGGCGCCGTCCCCGCCGCCATCGCCGTGGTGGACGGTGAGGTGTGCATCGGCCTGGAAGAGACGGCCATGCGCCGGCTCGCCGAGGGCAAGGAGCGCCTGCTCAAGCTGAGCTCCCGTGACCTGGCCGTTGCCGTGGCCACCCGCGCCTCCGGGGGCACCACCGTGAGCGCCACCTGCGAGCTGGCCGCCGCCGCCGGCATCCGCGTCTTCGCCACCGGCGGCATCGGCGGCGTGCACCGCGGGGCCTCCGAGCACTGGGACATCTCCCAGGACATCGCCGCGCTCGCCCGCTACCCCGTCGCCGTGGTGTGCGCGGGCGCCAAGTCCGTGCTGGACCTGCCCAAGACGATGGAGCTGCTGGAGACCGCCGGCGTGCCCGTCATCGGCGTGGGCACCGACGAGCTGCCGTCCTTCTACAGCCTGACGTCCGGCCTCAAGCTGGACCACCGCGTGGACGACGTGGACACCGCCGCGCGCATCGCCCGGGCCCGCTTCGAGACGCTCGGCCAGGGCGGGCTGCTCTACACCGTGCCCCCGCCCGAGGAGACGGCCCTGCCTCGCAACGAGGTGGAGCTGCACATCGCCTCCACGCTCGCGGAGGCGGACCGGCAGGGCATCCGCGGCAAGGCCGTCACGCCCTTCCTCCTGGCGGAGATGGCGAAGCGCACCGGCGGCAAGACGCTCAAGGCCAACCTGGCGCTGCTCACCAACAACTCCCGCTACGCCGGCCAGCTCGCCGTGGCCTACGCCCGGCGGGCCTGACGCAGGGGGGGAGCGGCGGAGCCACCCGGCTCCGCCTGCCGTGGGCCGCGCTACTTCTGGAACCAGCGCATCAGGTCTTCCAGCGCGCGGCGGTCCACGTCGTCGAACGTGCCCTTGTGCTCGGAGTCGATGTCCAGCACGGCGATGAGCTCGCGGTTCTTCCCGAACACCGGCACGACGATTTCCGACGCCGAGCGCCCGTCGCAGGTGATGTGGCCGGGGAAGGCGTGCACGTCGGCCACCACCACCGTCTCGCCCTTCGCGGCGGACGTGCCGCACACGCCCTTGCCGAAGTGGATCTCCAGGCACCCGAGCGTGCCCTGGTAGGGGCCCACGCGCAGCAGCTTGCCCGGCGTCACCACCCGGTAGAAGCCCGTCCACAGGTGGCCGAAGGCGTTGTGCAGCAGGCAGCTCATGGTGGCCATGCCCGCGATGTCGTCGTCGATGCCTTCCAGCACCGCCAGGACGTGCTGCTTCAGTTCAGCGTAGGCCTCTGCCTTCGGCATGCCACGCAGATCCAGGGTGACTTCCGCCATGATGGGGACCTCGAAGGTGAGCGTCGCCAGGACGTCAGGCCCGGGCGATGTCGCCGTCACTCAATACCCTGAATCATTTCCCGCCGCACGAGAGGCGCCCCATGCAGCAGCTCATCCTCGACTCGAATACCTGGCTGCTCGTCCTCACGGGCGCGGGAGTCTCCGCCGAGAGTGGAGTCCCGACCTTCCGTGGAATGGACGGACTGTGGGAGAACCACCCCGTCGAGGACGTGGCCTCGCCCCAGGGCTTCGTGAAGGACCCGCTCCTGGTGTGGCGCTTCTACTCCCAGCGCCGGGCCGCCGCCGCCAGCGTCCAGCCCAACCCCGGCCATGCGGCGCTGGCGGCCTGGGAGCGCCACCTGGGCGACCGCTTCCTCCTGGCCACGCAGAACGTGGACGGCCTGCACCGGCGCGCGGGCAGCGAGCGCGTGGTGGAGATGCACGGCACCCTGTTCAAGACGCGGTGCAGCAAGTGCCAGCGCGCACCCTTCGAGGACACCACCGTGTACCCGGCGGGCACGGTGCCCGGGTGTCGCGAGTGCGGTGGAATCCTCCGGCCCCACATCGTCTGGTTCGGCGAGTACCTGGACCCCGCCGACATGAAGAAGATAGAGAGCTTCGCCTACCGGGGCTCCACGTCGGGCGGGCGGTTCGTCTTCCTCGCCGCGGGCACCTCCGGCGTCGTGTACCCGGCCGCGGGCATCGTCGACCGGGTGCGCGAGGCGGGCGGGGAGACGTGGCTCGTCAACCTGGACCCGGCGGAGAACTCCGGCCGCTTCGAATACAACGTCACCGGCAAGAGCGGTGAGGTGCTCCCGAAGCTCGCGAAGCTGATGTGAGCGAAGGGGCCGCGTCGCCCGCACCCGGGACGCGGCCTCGCACTCCAGACGGGGCGCTGCCGCTACTCGAAGACCGAGATGTCCTGCCCGCCCTGCTTGGCCGGCTTCGCCGGACGGGTCGGCGTGGCGGTACGCACCGGCTCCAGCTCCACGTCCACCGTCTGGCTGTCGCCGGCGATGCGCTTGAAGTTGAGCGTCCGCTCCGCGCTCTTGTGGCCGGAGAGCCGGAAGCTGAGCGCGTGCACCTTGTCGCGGGGCAGCTCGAGCGTGAGGGGCGTGGTGCCAATCATCTCCTCGCCCTCGAAGATGGAGGCCCCGGCCGGCGTCGAGTTGAGCGTCACCAGGATGTTCCGCGCCACGGCGGCCTGGCTTCCCGGGTCCGTCCCGGACACCGTCGTCGGCGTGGAGGGCTGCTCGCGCGGCACCTCCACCACGTTGGACTTCGCGGGCGTGCCGCCACCCTGGTTCCCCAGCACCACCGCGGCGCCGATGCCGAGCAGCACCAGCGGCACCGCGACCAGGGCCACCTTCTTGCCCATCGACATGCCTTCCGGCTCGGGAGGCGGGGGCGGGGGAGGCGGCGCGGCGCGAGGGACGGCGGGACGCACGCGGCTCGGGGACGAGCCACTGCCACCCGCCGCCGCGGCCTGGCTGCGCGCGACGACGACGTTGGAGGGCGTGGAGCCCCGGCCCAGCGAGGGCGCGCCCACCCGCGAGGAGCGGACTCCGCTGCCACTGGCGCCAGGACGGCCGGCGCGGCTGCCCGAGCCATTCCGGCTGCCACTGCCGCGCTCGCTGGCTCCGGAGGAGGCGCCGCCGCTGGGCATGGCGTCCAGCTCCTCGGCGGACAGGTCCGCGACGGTGTCCAGCATCGCGTCGGTGAACTCCTGCGCGTTCTGGTAGCGGTCCTCCTTCTCGGGGGACAGGGCCTTCTTGAAGAACGCATCCAGCGCGGCCGGCACCGGGGCGCCCTGGCGCTTGCTGTTGACCGGGGGCACCGGCTGGGTGAGCGACGCGGTGAGCGCCTTGCGCACGGTGTTGGCGCCGTACGGCGAGCTGCCCGTGAGGCAGAAGTAGAGGACGCCCGCCATGGAGTACAGGTCCGAGCGCTGGTCCACCGCCTCGCCACCGGCCTGCTCGGGCGGCATGTACTGCGGCGTGCCCAGCACCTGCCCGGTGGAGGTGAGCTGCTCCTCCTCCTCGGCCTCCATCGCCTTCACGAGGCCGAAGTCCAGGACCTTGACGAAGTCCTTGCCGCTCAGCTGCTGCACCATGATGTTGTGCGGCTTGAGGTCGCGGTGCACGCAGCCCTCCGCGTGCGCGTGCGCCAGGCCCTGCGTCGCCTGCTCGATGAGGCTTATCGCGCGGCGCAGGGACATGGGCCCCTCGCGCTTCACCATCTCCTTGAGGCTCTCGCCCTGCAGGAGCTCCATCACGAAGTAGCAGGTGCCGTCCGGCGCGCGGCCGAAGTCGAAGATGGTGATGACGTTCGGGTGGCGCAGCCGGCTGGCAATCTCCGCCTCTCGGCGGAAGCGCTCGAAGAACTGGGGTGCGGCGGCCAGCGACGGGTTGAGCGTCTTCACCGCCACCGGACGCTGCACGGACGTCTGC
The DNA here is from genome assembly GCF_024198175.1 of Pyxidicoccus xibeiensis. Taxonomy (NCBI): domain Bacteria; kingdom Pseudomonadati; phylum Myxococcota; class Myxococcia; order Myxococcales; family Myxococcaceae; genus Pyxidicoccus; species Pyxidicoccus xibeiensis. Next base: position 128,074 of record NZ_JAJVKV010000021.1, on the reverse strand, counting down.
GTGGCGCGGAACACCATGCCCATGCCGCCCTGGCCCAGGACGCTTTCAATCTTGTAACGACCGTCGAGCACCTGGCCGAGGAGCTGGAGGCTCTGGCCGGAGCAGAGGTGGTCGACGCCGTCGGTGCTTCCACAGTGGGGGCAGGGGGCAGCCATGTGGCCGGGAGTATAGGCAGGCCCTGGTTGGTTCCGGAAAGGGCCTGCCAGGCCCCATGACGGGCGAGCAGGCATATCTGACGTTCCCGAGGGCCCCCAGGGCTGTTACATCCCCGCCCGCCATGAGCCTCGTCATCGCCCAGGACCTCTGCCTCGCCTATGGGAAGAAGGTCCTCTTCGACAACGACAACTTCACTCTGGGACCGAGGGACCGTGTAGGTCTGGTCGGGGCCAACGGGACGGGCAAGAGCTCGTTGATGAAGATCCTGGCCGGGGTGGTTCACCCGGACTCAGGGACTGTCCAGTACAGCCGCCGGGCCCGGGCGGGGTACCTGCCCCAGGAAATCGCCGGCCTGCCCGAGGGCACCGTGGTGGAGGCGGTGATGAGCACCGTCCCCGGCCGCGACACCCTGGAGGCCCGCCTGCGGGAAACCGAGGGGGCCCTGGCCGCCGCCACCGACGAGGAGGACCAGCTGGAACTGGCCCAGTCCCTGTCGGACCTGCACGCGGAGCTGGACGACTTCGAGAACCGCTACGGCCGGCACCACGCCGAGCGCATCCTCAAGGGCCTGGGCTTCAAGGACGCCGACCTGGCCAAGCCCACCTCCGCCCTGTCCGGCGGCTGGCGCATGCGCGCGGCGCTGGCCGGCCTGCTGCTCCAGGACCCGGACCTGCTCCTGCTGGACGAGCCCACCAACCACCTGGACGTGCCCACGCTGGCGTGGTTCGACGACTTCATGCGCCGCTCCAACAAGGCGCTGGTCCTCATCTCCCACGACAAGGACTTCCTCAACCGGCAGATCAACCGCGTGGTGTCGCTGGAGCTGGAGGGCGTGCGCGAGTACGCCGGCAACTACGACGACTACAAGCGCCTGCGCGCGGAGGAGAAGGAGCTGCTCAAGGCCCGCGCCGAGCGCGTGGAGGCCCGCCGCGCGGAGCTGCAGGCCTTCATCGACCGCTTCGGCGCCAAGGCCACCAAGGCCCGGCAGGCCCAGAGCCGCGCCAAGATGCTGGAGAAGATGGAGAAGGTGCAGGTCCTGGAGGAGCGGTCGACCATGCGCTTCCGCTTCCCGGAGGTGGAGCGGAGCGGCCGCGACGTGGTGACGCTGGAGAACATCACCAAGAAGTACGGGGCGCAGACGGTCTACGACGGCCTCTCCGCGCGCCTGGAGCGCGGGCAGCGCATCGCCGTGGTGGGCGCCAACGGCGCGGGCAAGACGACGCTGCTGAAGATGGTGGCGGGCGAGCTGGCACCGGACACCGGTACCGTGAAGCTCGGGCACAACGTGGTGGTCGGCTACTACGCGCAGCACCACGCGGACAAGCTGGACCGGCACAACACCATCCTCGAGGAGGTGAAGCCCCTCGCGGCGGACAAGCCGGAGAGCTACGTGCGCGGCGTGCTCGGCGCCTTCCTCTTCAGCGGCGACGACGTGGAGAAGCCCATTGGCGTGCTCAGCGGTGGTGAGCGCGCGCGCGTGGCGCTGGCCAAGCTGCTGCTGGTGCCCTCCAATTTCCTGCTGATGGACGAGCCCACCAACCACCTGGACCTGGACTCGTCCGAGATGCTGATTGAAGCGCTGCGGGGCTACGGCGGCACGCTGCTGTTCGTCAGCCACAACCGCAGCTTCATCAACGGCCTGTCCACGCACGTCTGGGAGGTGGCGGAGGGCAAGCTGACGCCGCACCCCGGCAACCTGGACGACTACCTGTACCACCAGTCACAGCTCCGGCAGGCCGCGGAGACGGCGGCGGCAGTGGCCCGGGGCGACAAGGTGGCCACGGGCGGGCCGGTGACGGAGAAGGACCGCAAGCGCATGGAGGCCGAGGCGCGCCAGCGCCGCAGCGTGGTGGAGGGCCCCATCAAGAAGGAAATCGCGAAGCTGGAGGAGCGCATCGCCGCGGTGGAGGCCGAGCAGAAGGCGCGCGAGGCCCAGCTGGCGGACCCCGCCCTCTACAACGACTTCGCGCGCGCCAAGCCGCTGATGGACACCCACCGCGCGGGCAAGGAGGAGCTGGAGAGCCTCTATGCCCGGTGGGAGGCAGCGCAGGAGAAGCTGGCCGAGGCGGCCGCCTCGCTGGCGTAGGCGGCCGCTACCGCTCCCCGGGTGTCGGCAGGGAGGCGGCGGCCAATGGCGCGTCGGGCTGGGAGACGACGCGCTCCACGAGCGAGAGGAAGTGCTCCGCCATCCGCAGCGCGGTGGTGCGCTCGAACAGGTCCGTGTTGTAGCTCAGTGAGCCCAGGTAGCCCTCGGGCGAGTCCGTGAGGTCGAGCTCCAGCTCGAACTTCACCGTGGGGCTCGTGAGCTCCACCGGGCGCAGCGCCAGCTGGTGCGTGCGCAGCTCGGGCATGGGCGCGTTCTGCAGCGCGAAGAGGACCTGGACGAGCGGACCGCGGCTCGGGTCGCGCGTGGGCCTCAGCTCCTCCACCAGCCGCTCGAAGGGCACGTCCTGGTGCGTGTACGCGCCGAGCGCGGACTCCTTCACCTGACGCAGCAGGTGGCGGAACGAGGCGCCGTCATCCACTCGGGCGCGCAGCACGAGCGTGTTGACGAAGAAGCCGATGAGCCCCTCCGTCTCCCTGCGCTGGCGTCCCGCGATGGGCGAGCCGATGGCGATGTCCTGCTGGCCAGAGTAGCGCGACATCAGCAGCTGGAAGGCGGCCAGCAGGGCCATGAAGGGCGTGGCCCCCTCCTGCTGGCACAAGGCATTGAGCCTCCCGGACGTGGCGAGCGACAGCGCGACGGGGACGCGCGCGCCATGGAAGGTCTGCACGGGCGGACGAGGCCTGTCCGTGGGCAGCTCCAGGGTGGCGAGGCCCGAGAGGTACTGGCGCCACCAGTCGAGCTGCTCCTCGAGCACCGTGCCCTGCAGCCACTGGCGCTGCCAGACGGCGTAGTCGGCGTATTGGATGGGCAGGGGCGGGAGGGGAGAGGGTCTGTCCTGGGAGAAGGCCTCGTAGAGCGCCGCCAGCTCGCGCACCAGCACGCCCATGGACCAGCCGTCCGAGACGATGTGGTGCATGTTGAGCGCCAGCACGTGGTCGGCCGGCCCCAGCTTCAGCAGCAGCGCGCGCAGCAGCGGGCCGGTGGCGAGGTTGAAGGGGAGCACCAGCTCCTCTCGCAGCCGGCGCTCCAGCTCCTCGGGGGCGTCCTGTGCGTCCAGCCTGCTCAGGTCCACCCGCTCCAACTGCAGCGCGACGCCGGGAGCGATGAGCTGGACGGGCTGGTCTCCGTGCCGGGTGAAGGTGGTGCGCAGGGCCTCATGGCGTTGCACCACCTCGTCGAGCGCACGCTTCAGGGCGCTCAGGTCGAGCGGCCCCTCCAGGCGCACGAAGGCGGGCATGTTGTACTGGGCGCCGCCGGGCGTGAGCCGATCGATGAACCACAGGCGCTGTTGGGCGAAGGACAGCGGCAGCGGACCCGTGCGCGGCACGGGCGTGATGGGAGGTGCCACGGAGCGCGGCGTCGCTCCCTGCGCGGAGTCGATGCGTGTGGCGAGCGCGGCCACGGTGGGGGCCTCGAAGAGGGCCCGCAGGGGGAGCTCCACCCCCAGCTCGGAACGCACCTGAGAGACGAGCTGGGTGGCCAGCAGCGAGTGACCGCCGAGGGCGAAGAAGTTGTCCTCCGCGCCCACGCGCTCGACGCGCAGGACCCGGGCCATCAATCCGGCCAGCACCTGCTCCGTCGGCGTACGCGGGGCCACCCAGGTGGCGGCTGTCCCCGCGGCGCTGTCCGGAGGGGGCAGGGCCTTCCTGTCCATCTTGCCGTTGGGCGTGAGGGGCAGCGACTCCAGGCACACGAGTGCCGAGGGCACCATGTACTCGGGCAGCTTCTGGCGCAGGAAGTCCTTGAGGTCCGCCGCGTCCGTGTCGGACGCGACGGCGTAGGCCACCAGGCGCTTGTCGCCGGGGGCGTCCTCGCGCACGACGACGACGGCCTCCTGCACGCGCGAGTGCAGGCGCAGGACGCTCTCCACCTCTCCGGGCTCGATGCGGAAGCCACGCACCTTCACCTGGAAGTCGACGCGGCCGAGGAACTCCAGCGTCCCGTCCTCCCGCCAGCGCACCTTGTCGCCCGTGCGGTACAGGCGCTCGCCCGTGCCGAAGGGATTGGGGACGAAGCGCTCGGCGGTGAGGTCCGGGCGGCCCAGGTAGCCCCAGGCCAGGCCGTCGCCACCGGTGTACAGCTCCCCGGACACGCCCGGCGCCACCAGCTTCAATTGCGCGTCCAGAACGTAGACGCGGGTGTTGGAGATGGGCCGGCCGATGGGCACGGAGGCGCGGAACGACGCGCCGGCCTCCATGCGGTGACAGGTCGTGAAGGTGGTGTTCTCCGTGGGGCCGTAGCCGTTGACCAGCACCGCGCCTGGAGCCAGGCGTGACAGGTGCTCGCGCACGCGCTGCGCGGGCAGGGCGTCACCACCGGCCAGCACCTGGCGCACGGAGGCCAGGGTTTCGGGCTGGTGCACGGCCATCTGCTCGAACAGGGCCGCCGTGAGCCACAGCGTGGTGACGCGGTGGCGCACCAGCGCGGCGCCCAGTTCTTCGAGCGAAGGCGCGTGTGGCGGGAAGAGGACCAGCCGCGCGCCGTGCAGCAGCGCACCCCAGATTTCGAGCGTGGACGCGTCGAAGGAGACGGGTGCGAGCTGGAGGAAGGTTTCCTCGGGCCCGAAGTGGATGAAGGTGCCGCTCATCACCAGGCGGGTGATGCCGCGATGGGGGATGGCAACGCCCTTGGGCTCACCGGTAGAGCCCGAGGTGAACATCACGTACGCGAGGCTGTCGGCGCTGACGAAGGCGTGCGGCGCGGACACGGGCTGGCGGGCCACCTGCTCCCACTCCGAGTCGAGCCGGACTCGAGCGGAGACCTGGCCACGCAGGACATCCGCCAGGGACTGCTGCGTCACGAGGACGGAGGCGGCGGTCCGCGCGAGCATGGAGTCCAGACGCTCCGCCGGATAGGACGGGTCCAACGGGACGAAGGCGGCGCCGGCCTTGAGGATGCCCAGCAGGCCCACTGGCAGCGCCAGGCCACGCTCCAGGCACAGCGCTACGCGCATGCCGGGGGTGACGCCCAGCGTGCGCAGGTGGTTCGCGAGCTGGTTGGAGCGCTCGTCGAGCTGCAGGTAGGTGAGGGTGCCCTGCTCGGACTCCACCGCGATGGCGTCCGGCGTGCGAGCCGCCTGCGCCGAGAAGAGCTGGTGGACGCTCGCCTCGCGCGAGTACGCGACGTCGGTGCCGTTCCACCGCCGGAGCACCTGCTCACGCTCCTCCTCCGACAGCAGGGACACGGAGGCCAGCAGGGCATCGGGCCGGGCCAGCATGGACTCCAGCGCCATGTTCCAGTGCCGCAGCAGCCGCTCCATGGCGGATGGGTCGAAGCGCGCCGCGTCGTACATCAGCCGCAGCTCCACCCGCTCTCCGGGAGCGCTGAGAGCCACGAGCGGCACGTCCGGCTGCTCGGCTGTGGTGAGGTCGCGAATCGGGAGCACATTGCCTCCCGAGCGCACGGCCTCGTCGACGGGGTAGTTCTCGAAGACGTACAGGCTCTCGAACAGGGGCGTGCCGCGCGGCACCTCGCTCCAGCCCTGCACGCGCGCCAGCGAGGTGTGCTCGTACTGGCGCAGCTCCAGCATCTCCGCGTGGAGCGCGGCGAGCCACGTCAGCACCGGCGTCCCCGGCTCCACGCGGCTGCGCATGGGCAGGGTGTTGATGAACAGGCCCACCATCTGCTCGATGCCGGGCAGGTCCGCGGAGCGGCCCGAGACGGTGGCGCCGAAGAGGACGTCGTCCTCGCCCACCTGGCGTGCGAGCACCAGCGCCCATGCGCCCTGCAGCACCGTGTTGAGGGTGAGCTGGTGCTGGCGGGCGAAGGCCTGGAGCGCTTGCGTCGTAGCCGTGCCCACCTGGAATGCCCGCATGTCCTTGCGCGACGAGGGGCGGTCCGCGCGCGGGGGCAGCTCCCCTGGCAGCGGCGTGGGCGACGTGAAGCCACGGAGGGCCTGACGCCAGTACGCCTCGGCGCGCTCCTCGGACTGCTGGCGCAGCCATGCGATGAAGCTCCGGAAGGTGGGCACGGCTCCCAGCGCGGGCTGCTGGCCGCGGGCCGCGGCGTCGTACGCGGCGAACAGCTCCTTGAACAGCAGGCCGACGCTCCAGCCGTCCAGCAGCAGGTGGTGCGAGCTCCAGAGGACGCGGTGCTCACCGCCATCCAGCTTCATCACCGTCAGGCGCATCAGCGGCGCCTTGTGGAGGTCAAAGCCTCGGACGCGGTCGCTGTCCATCAGCGCGTCGAAGCGGGCCTGCTGCTCGGCCACGGAGAGGCCGCGCCAGTCGAGCTCCTCCCAGGGCAGCACGGCGCGTGGGCTCACCACCTGGACGGGCTCTTCCAGTCCCTCCCAGGCGAAGGAGGTGCGCAGCGGCTCATGGCGCTCCAGCACCGTCTCCCACGCGCGGCGGAACGCGGCCAGGTCGATGCCCGCGCCGAACGTCCACGCCTGCTGTGTGACGTAGACGCCCGAGCCGGGTGCCAGCAGCGAGTGGAAGAGCATGCCCTGCTGCAGCTGCGACAGCGGGTAGACGTCTTCCACGGGCAGGCCCGTGGGGAGCACCCGCTCCAGCGCCGCCGCGTCCAGGCGTGCCAGCGGGAAGTCCGCCGGGGTGTACCGGAGCGCATCCGGCGAGGCCCTGCCGGCGATGAGCCCGCGCAGCGAGTCCATGAAGGACTCCGCCAGCGTGCGTGCCGTGGCCTCCGTGTGGAGGTTCTCGCTGTACGTGAGGCCGACCTGGAGCTGGCCGCCGTGGATGACGGCCGTCACGTCGAGCAGGTGCTCGCGGAGCGCACGGGGGCTGAGGGGCGGCCCCGAGGACTCCGACGCGAGGGTGAACAGCGAGGCGTCGCTCGCGGCGGTGTCGACCTGCCCGAGGTAGTTGAACGACACCTCCGCGGAGGGCTGCGCGCGCAAGCGGGCACTGGCCTCGTCCTGGCGAAGGTAGCGCAGCAGGCCGTAGCCCAGGCCGTTTCCGGGCAGGGTCTTCAGTCCATCGCGGATGCTGCGCAGGGCGTCGCCAGGGCTCGCGCCAGGAGTCACCTGAAGCAGCATCGGATGGACGGCGGTGAACCAGCCCACCGTCCGGGACAGGTCCACGTCGGGGAACAGGTCCTCGCGACCATGACCCTCGGAGTCCACGAGGAAGCCCGGGTGGCCCGACCACGCGGCCAGGGCCTGGCCGAGCGCCGTCAGCAGCACGTCCTGGAGCCGGGCGCGGTAGGCCGCGGGCACCTCGCGCAGCAGCAGGCGCGTCTCGTCCGCGTTCAGTTGGGTGGAGAGCGTGCGTGCCGAGGCGACGGAGTTCTCTCCCCCCGCCCTATCGCGGGGCAGGGGCCGCGACAGTGTGCGGGCCTCGTCCAGCCAGTAGGGCAGCTCGCGCGCCAGCTCTTCCGAGCGGGCGTAGGCGAGGAGCTTCTCCGCCCAGGCCTTGAAGGACGTGGTCTTCGGAGGCAGGACGGGAGGCCCGCCGCGCTGGAGCTGACGGCAGATGGACTCCAGGTCCTCCACCAGGACGCGCCAGGAGACGGTGTCCACGACGAAGTGGTGGGCCACCAGCAGCAGGCGCGCCGGCGCTCCCGGGCCGAAGTCGAAGAGGGCCGCGCGCAGCAGCAGCGGCTCGCCCAGGCGGAAGGTGGAGTGCAGCTCGGTGGCCACGGCTTCCACCCTGCGAGCCCGCTCGGCGGGAGCGAGCGAGGACACGTCGACGTGTCGCAGCGACGGGGCGTGCTCGGGGCCGGCGTTGTGCTGGCTCCAGACGCCATTCTCCTGGACGAAGCGCAGGCGCAGGGCGTCGTGGTGCTCCACCAGCTTGCGCAGGGCCGTCCCCAGCACGGAGGGCTCCACGGGCTCGCGCAGGCTCAGCATCAGCGCCTGGTTGAAGTGGTGCGGCTCCGGGCTGCCCCCCTCCAGGAAGGCGAGCTGGATGGGGGTGAGGGGCACCGGGCCGACAATGGGCGTCTGCTCGGCGGTGACGCCCTGGTGCGTGGACACCTCGCGCGCCAGGGTGGCGATGGTCTGGTGCTGGAAGAGCTGCCGGGGCGTGAAGTGCAGGCCGGCCTGCCGGGCGCGGGCGATGAGCTGGAGGCTCATGATGGAGTCGCCACCCAGCTGGAAGAAGTTGTCGTGGATGCCCACGCGCGGCACGCGCAGCACCTGGGTCCAGAGCGCGGCCAGGGCTTCCTCGGTGGCATTGCGAGGCGCCACGAAGCCTTCCGTCGCCGTGGTGCGCACGGCCTCCGGTGCGGGCAGGGCCTTGCGGTCCACCTTGGCGTTGGCCGTGAGCGGCAGGGCGTCCAGGCGCACCAGGGCCGACGGCACCATATACTCGGGCAGCCGCTCCTGGAGGAACGTGCGCAGCGCGGTGGTGTCGAGCGAGGCGGGAGCCACGACGTAGCCGGCGAGGCGCTTCGTTCCGGGCACGTCCTCGCGCGCGAGCACCACCGCCTCGCGCACCTCGGGATGCATGAGCAGGGCGGCTTCGACCTCGGCCAGCTCGATGCGGTACCCGCGGATCTTCACCTGCGCGTCCGCGCGGCCGAGGAACTCCAGCACTCCGTCCCGCCGCCAGCGTGCGGTGTCACCGGTGCGGTAGAGGCGCTCGCCCGGAGTGGCGCTGAAGGGGTTGGGGATGAAGCGCTCCGCCGTCAGGTCCGGACGGGACAGGTAGCCGCGCGCCAGACCGTCGCCGCCGATGTACAGCTCGCCGGGAATGCCAGGGGGCACCGGCTGGCCGTGCCCGTCCAGCACGTACACCTGCGTATTCGCGATGGGCGTGCCGATGGGGATGGAGGCACCCACCTGGGCGGCCTCTGTCATCCGGTACGTGGAGGTGAACAGCGTGGACTCGGTGGGGCCGTAGCAGGCCGTCACCGGAATGAACATTCCTTCCACCACCTTGCGCACGTGGGGCGCGCTCACCACGTCGCCACCGGTGAGCAGCTGGCGCACGCCGCGCAGGCTGTCCGGCTTGAGGTCCACCACCTGGGAGAACAGGCCCGAGGTCAGGTGCAGCGTGGTGACACCGTGGCGCTGGAGCACGCTGCTCAGCAGCTCCACATCACTGGGGGACTGGGGCGGGAAGATGACGAGGCGGCCGCCGAAGAGCAGCGGCCCCCAGAGCTCCAGTGTGGAGGCGTCGAAGGAGACGGGGGCAATGAGGAGGAACGTCTCCTCGGGCCCCAGGTGCGCGTAGCGGGCGCCGTGCAGCAGGCGCATCACGCCCCGGTGCTCCACGGCGACGCCCTTGGGCCGGCCGGTGCTGCCCGACGTGAAGTCCACGTACGCGAGGTGGCGCGACGTGGCGCCGGACATCGGCCGCGTGCGCGGCAGCACTTGAAGCGGCAGCTCGTGGACGAACAGACAGGGGACGTCCTCGGTCACGGGCAGCCTCGGGCGCAGCTCGCGCGAGGTGATGAGCAGGCGGGGCGGAGCGTCCTCCAGCATGAAGGCCAGCCGCCGGGCGGGGTAGGACGCATCCAGCGGCAGGTAGGCGCCACCGGCCTTGAGGATGGCCAGCAGGGAGACGATGAGCTCCACCGAGCGCTCCAGGCACACGGCCACCAGGGCATCCGGGCCCACGCCGTGCGACCGCAGCAGGTGCGCGAGCTGGTTGGCACGCGTGTCGAGCTGAGAGTACGTGAGGCGCTGCTCTCCGAACTCCAGCGCGGTCGCCTCCGGACGCAGGGTGGCCTGCTGCTCGAAGAGGGCCTGGATGGTCGCCTCGCGCGGGTAGTCCGATGCGGTGGCGTTCCACTCCACCAGCGCCTGGCGCCGCTCGTCCTCGGTGAGCAGCGGCAGGAGCGATATCGGCAGGTCGGGCGAGGCCACCACGGCGCGCGCCAGCACGACGAGGTGCTCGGCCATCCGCTCCACGGTGGCCCGGTCGAACAGGCTCGTGGAGTACTCGAAGCGGACGATCATCCCCTCGCGGCGCTCCCAGACCTCCAGGCCCAGGTCGAACTTGGCCGTGCCCGCGGACACGTCCACCTGACCAATCTTGAGCGGGGCCGGGGACGTGTCCGCCTCCGGCGTGTTCAGCACGTTGAGGATGACCTGGAACACCGGCGTGCGGCTCAGGTCTCTGGGCACCTGGAGCAGCTCCATCAGGCGCTCGAAGGGCGCGTCCTGGCGCGTATAGGCGCCCAGGGCCTGCTGCTTCACCCGGCCGAGCAGCTCCCGGAACGTGGGCGCCCCGCCCAGCCGCGAGCGGAAGGCCAGCGTGTTGAGGAAGCAGCCGATGAGCCCCTCCACCTCGGGCCGCGTGCGGCCTGCGATGGGCGTACCAATCGCGAAGTCCTCCTGTCCCGAGTAGCGGCTCAGCAGCAGCTGGTACAGCGCCATCATCACCATGAAGGACGTGGCGCCTTCACGGCGGCCCAGCGCCAGCAGCGGCTCGGACAGCTCGCGTGGCCACTGGAGGGCGAGCAGGTCGCCCGCGTACGACTGCACCGCGGGACGTGGCCGGTCCGTGGGCAGCTCCAGCACGGGGACGCCGGTGAGCTGGTCCTTCCACCAGCGCAGCTGCTCCTCCAGCACCGCGCCTTCCAGGTACTTGCGCTGCCACAGCGCGTAGTCCGCGTACTGCACGGGCAGCGGCGGCAGGGGCGACGGCTGGCCCGCGCCGAAGCAGGCGTAGAAGAGGGTCAGCTCGCGCGCGAGAATCATGTTGCACCACGCGTCGGAGACGGCGTGGTGGAGGATGAGGCTGAGGACGTGCTCGTCCTCGCCCAGGCGCAGCAGCAGCGCGCGCACCACGGGCCCCTTCTCCAGGTCGAAGGGCAGGGCGGCGTGCTCCTGGCAGCGGCGGACCATGTGGGCCTCGCGCTCCTCGGGCGTGGCGCCGGGCACCTCCTCCACGGGCATGGGCAGGCTGCCGCCCGGATGGATGAGCTGCACGGCGGCGCCGCTGTCCGACAGCGTGTACGTGGTGCGCAGCACCTCGTGACGGCGGACCAGTTCGTCCAGTGCGGCCTGGAGCGCCTTCGGGTCCAGCGCTCCAACGAGGCGGAGGTTGGACGGGTTGTTGTACGCGGTGCTGCTCGGCTCCATCTGCTGCAGGTACCAGTGCCGCTGCTGCGCGAAGGACAGCGGCAGCGGCTGGTCCCTCGGCGCGCGGGGGATGGCCGGCGGTCCCTGCGGCGCCGCCGCCGTCGCCGGCCTGGGCACGTCGACGCGCGGCTTCGGCGCGGGCAGGGCGGGGGCCTTGTCCGCGGCGGGCAGCTTCACCGGCTCCACGCGACCATCAGCGCGCAGGCGGGCATGACGGCCCGAGCGGTAGAGCCGCGCCGAGCCCTCCAGGGGGTGAGGCACCAGCCGCCGACGCTCCTCCTCGGCGGCACGCCACAGGCCCCACGGCACGCCGGGCCCTTCGAAGGCCAGCTCGCCCACGACGCCCGCGGGCACGGGCAGTCCCGCCATGTCCAGCACCCACGCCTGGAGGCCCGCCGGTACACGCTCCTCCGGGGTTCGCGGCAGCAGCGCTCCCTCGGCGGCGCCTCCCGCCAGCAGCACCTCCACGCCCGCGACCCGGTTCAGGACGGTGGCCAGCTCCGGTGACGCGCCTTCGAGGACCAGGGCTCCCACCGGCCCCAGGGACTCGCGCGCCTGGGGCAGCTCCGCCAGCGTGCGCGCCAGCCGTGCGGAGGTGTGCAGGAGCACGGCGCCCGACTGGCGCGCCAGCTCCAGCAGCCCGCCCACGCCCAGCTCCCCCTCCGCCCGCACCTGCTCGCGCTGGACGGACGCCTCGGCCTCCATCCGCTCGCGCAGCGCGGCCAGCCGCTTCAGGCTCTCCAGCACCACCGGTACGTCCACGCCGAAGTCGATGAGGCACGCGGCTTCGTCGATGTCGGCCTCGCGCATGTCGCGCATCCGCTTCAGGCCGCTCTCCACCGTGCCGATGAGCCCCGTCGCCAGCGCGTAGTTCTCGAACGAGTGCTCCAACATCGCGTTGATGTCGTCTTCGGAGAGCTTGTCGATCTCGCCCTTGTAGCCCTGCGCCGACAGCAGGCTGGCGATGATGTCCGCCGAGCCACGGAAGTAGCTCAGCAGCGGCTTGCGCACCGTGCGCAGCACCTCCTGCTCGTCATCGCCGATGAAGGTGTGCACCATGCACGTGATGTGGCCCCGGCCCGGGTGGCCGTTGCGGCGCCACGCCTCGCGGTACAGCGCCACCTTCGGCTTCAGCTCCTCCAGGGAGTGCGCCAGCAGGCCCGTGAGCACCCCCGCGCCAAGCTCGCCCGCCATCCGGAACGTCTCCGGGTTGGACGTTGCGGTGAGCCACACCGGCAGCTCCTTCTGCACCGGCTTCGGGCGCAGGCCCACCTCCACGGTGACACCTCCGCCAGCGAGGCGCCGCACCTTCTCTCCGCGCCAGAGCGCGCGCAGCGTCTCCAGGTGGCGCAGCAGGATGTTGCGCCGGTCCTCGTAGCTGCCCGGGTTGAAGGCGAAGTCCTGCACGTGCCAGCCGGTGGCCACGGACAGGCCCACGCGGCCATTGGAGAGGTTGTCCACCACGGACCACTGCTCGGCGATGAGCAGCGGGTCGTGAAGCGGCAGCACCACGCTGCCGGAGCGCAGGCGCAGGTTGCGCGTGACGGTGGCCACGCCCGCGGCCACGACGGCGGGCTGCGGGTAGAGCCCACCGAAGGAGTGGAAGTGCCGCTCGGGCGTCCACACCGCCGAGAAGCCGTGCGCGTCCGCGAACTTCGAGCCTTCGAGCAGCAGCTCGTACTTGGGCCCGGTGAGCGTGTCCTCGTCGTTGGCGAAGTAGAGCAGGCTCAGGTCCAGGGCCTGCGAGCGGGGCCCGCCGCCATTCAGCCGCACCAGCTGCGCGGCCACCTGCTCGGAGGGGAACGTCACGCGCAGGCCGCGCGAGAGGGCCCACAGCGACTCGACCTCGGGACGGTCCGCCACGGCCTCGACGGCCGCCAGCCACGTGCCACCCGCGGACGGCCGCAGCCGCCCGTCCATGGCCTCGAACAGCTTCGTCAGCGCGGCGTGGTCGAGCGTCCACGCGGGCGTGTTGCCTCCGGCGGGCAGCAGCCACGCCAGGGCCCCGGAGGCCGTCGCTCCCACGGAGGTGGCCGGTGCGCTGGCGGCCTCCAGGAGCTCCTCCACGTACACCGTGCGCGCGGCGTCGAGCCGGGCCGGGGAGGTGACGCCCCGCCAGGTGACGAGCACCGGCGCGGTGGCGCCCTCTGGCGCGTAGGTGCCCAGGGCGCCCAGGTCGGTGGGGCCGAGCGCCACCACGGCGCCGCCCGCCTCCAGCACGCCCCACAGGACGGCCAGCTTCGACGGCGAGGGGAGCAGGCACACCGCCACCGGGTCTCCGGGGCGCACGCCGAGCGCGCCCAGCCGCGCGGCCACGCTCCGGGCACGGGCGGACAGCTGTGCCCACGTCCACGCCTGTCCACCCTGGGTGGTGGCCACGGCCTCCGGGCTCTGGAGTGCGCGCTCGGCGAGGAGCGTCGGCACGGCGGGCGTGGTGGGCCTGGGGCGGGGCAGGGGCCACGCGCGGCGCTCGGCCTCGGTGACCAGCGGCAGGCGCGAGATTCGCTCATCCGGCCGGGCCAGGGCGGCGGCCAGCATGACCTGGAGGTGCTCCACGATGCGGCGGGCGGTGGGCTCGTCGTAGAGGTCGGTGGCGTACTCCATCGCGCCATGGATGCGGCCGGAATCCTCGGAGAGGACGAGCGTCAGCTCGGACAGCGTGGCGCCCCACTGCACGGGGGCGTTGGGCACCTCCACCAGCGACCAGCGCACGCCGGTCGGCTCCGGTGCCGCGGCGCCGGTGCCGACGTTGGAGTGGTAGACGAAGACGGTGTCCGTCATCCGGTCCCGGCCGATGTCCTTGCCGGGGATGAGCTCCTCCACCAGGAACTCGAAGGGCACGTCCGGACGGGCCTGCGCTTCGGAGACCTCGTGCTTCACCCGGCCGATGAGCTCCCTGAAGGTCGGGTCCCCGGCGAAGCTGGTGCGGAAGGCCACCGAGTGCGCCACGTAGCCGATGAGGGGCTGCAGCTCCGCGCGGGTGCGGTTGGCGATGGGTGTGCCGACGACGACCTCGGTCTGCCCGCTGTAGCGGTGCAGCAGCGCCTGCCACGCGGCCAGCACCGTCATGTACGACGTGAAGCCCTCGCGCTTGCCGAACGCGCCCACCTCCCGGGCGAGCGCCGGGGGGAAGTCCACCATCATTCGCACCGAGGTGAGCGGGCAGCGCTCGGGACGCGGCCGGTCCGTGGGCATGTCCAGCTTGCGCGGCATCCCGGCGAGCCGCTGGCGCCACCACTGCTCCTGGTCCGGCAGCAGGTGCTCGGCGATGGTGCGGCGCTGCCACGCGCCGAAGTCCGCGTACTGCAGGGGCAGCGGCGGCAGCGGCGAAGGCCGGCCCTGGCGGAAGGCCGGGTAGAGCTGTCCCAGCTCGTTGATGAAGATGGCGATGGACAGCGTGTCGCTGACGACGTGGTGGATGCCGCCCACCAGGATGTGGTGCTGGGGGGCCAGCTGGATGAGCGTCGTCCGGAGGACGGGGCCCTTCACCAGGTCGAACGGGCGCGCGGACTCGGCGCGCGCGATGTTCATGGCCTCCGTCTCGCGCTGGTCCGCCGGGCCGGTCAGCTCGACCCGGGTGAGCGGGACGGGCATGTGGGCGTGGAAGCGCTGCACGGGGCGATCGTCCACCACGTCATAGGTGGTGCGCAGCGCCTCGTGGCGGTTGACGACCTCCTGGACGCACCGCTGGAGGGTGTCCGCGTCCACGACGCCTTCGAGCCTCAGGACGAAGGGGATGGTGTATGCGGAGAGCCCTGGCAGGTGCTGCTCCAGGCGCCACACCCGCTCCTGGACGAAGGACAGCGGCAGCTCCCCGGTGCGCGGCAGGGGCACCAGCGGCAGCTCGCGCACCTGGGGCCTGGCGGACGGGGCCTCCTTCAGCAGGGGCTCCAGGCGCTCGGCGATGCCCGCCACGGTGGGCGCCTCGAAGAGCGCCGCGAGCGGGAGCTGCACGCCGAACGTGTCCCGCAGCTGCGTGAGGAGCTGTGCGGCCATCAGCGAGTTGCCGCCGAGCTCCAGGAAGTTGTCGTCGCGGGCCACGAACTCCAGGCCCAGCCGCTCGCGCCAGAGCGCGGCCACCCGCTGCTCGACGTCACCGCGAGGCGCATCCTCGCGCACGGGCCCGCTCGAGCCTCCCGCCTGCGCGGTGGGCTCGGACAGCTCAGGCTCGGCGTCGAGCTCCGGGGCGTCCACCCGGGAGCGCTCCTCCTGGGGCGCCTGGGTGGGCAGGCGCAGGTGCTTGCGCTGCTCATGGGCATGGAAGGCGCGCCAGTCCGGCTCCAGCCCCGAGGCCCACAGCTCGCCCAGCGACTCCATCAGCCCCGCGTGCCGTGAGGTGGCGCCGCCGCGCCGCAGGGAGGCCAGGGCCTTCACGCGCTCCTTGGCCTCACCCAGGCACCCGCGCAGCATCAGCGTCAGGTCCTGTGCGGGCCCCGCCTCCAGCAGCACGTCGCAGCCCTCTTCGAGCAGGGCGCTCACGGCCTGGGCGAAGCGCACGGGCCCGCGCAGCTGGTCCGCCCAGTAGCGCGGCTCCGCCA
The DNA here is from genome assembly GCF_024198175.1 of Pyxidicoccus xibeiensis. Lineage (NCBI taxonomy): Bacteria > Pseudomonadati > Myxococcota > Myxococcia > Myxococcales > Myxococcaceae > Pyxidicoccus > Pyxidicoccus xibeiensis. Next base: position 112,281 of record NZ_JAJVKV010000021.1, on the reverse strand, counting down.
GCTGACCCGGGCGGGCCCAGGTGCCGGTGACACTGGACGCATACCGCGGCACGGGCTCGCCCCGGCGCAGCGTGGCCACCAGTCGCTCCAGCTCGGGCAGCAGGGGCTCCACGTCCTCCGACTGGAGTGCATGGGGCGTGGGCATCCGCATCGCCCCGACATTCTGTCGCTTCAGCTCCTCCTGGAGCCGGTCCACCGCGTCCACGGGACCGGCGATGACGCACCGGTGCGGCTCGTTGATGGAGGCCAGCGACAGGCGCCCGGTCAGCAGGGGGAGCACCCGCGCCTCGGGCAGGGCAACGGAGAGCATGGCGCCCGGGGGCATGCGGTGCATCAGCTCACCGCGAACAGTGGCCAGTCGCAGCGCATCCGCGAGGGACAGCACGCCTGCGATGCAGGCAGCGGCGTACTCGCCGAAGCCGTGGCCCAGCACCGCGTACGGCTTCACGCCCCAGTCCATCCAGGTCCGGGCCAGCGCATGTTCCACCGTGAAGAGGGCGGGCAGCGCGACGCGGGTGTCGGCCAGCAGGCCGGCGATGTCCGGCGTCGGAGTGGCGTCCGCGTGCAGCAGCGTGTGCACGCGCGCGCGCAGCGGCTCCTCCAGCAAGGCCAGGCTCGCGTCGACGTGCGCGCGGAAGGCGGGCTCTGCCTCGTACAGCTCCCGAGCCATGCCCGGCTGCTGGACACCTTGTCCTGGAAAGACGAAGGCCACGCGGCGGTGACGGGCCGCCTCCAGGTCCTTCACCTGGGTGGGCGTGAATGGCTCGAGCAGCCGCCGGGCCAGCTCAGCCCTGTCGCGCGCCACCAGGACGCGGCGGTACTCAGAGGCGCGGCTGCCCACCGCGAGGGTGAAGGCCACGTCCGCGAGCGACTGCTCCGGGTGGGCTTCCAGGTGCGAGGCCAGGTCCAGCGAGACATCCGCCAGGGCTTCCGGCACGCGAGCAGACAACAGGACCAGATGATGGGATCGAAGGCTGGACATGGTGGGCGAGCAGTGCGCTCGTTCTAACACCACGTGGGCATTGGCAACGCCGGTGCTTTCGTGACGGAACGATGTCCGCGTCCCCTCGGCCGATACAGGCGCACTGAAGGAACAGCAGCTGCGTGGAGCCCTCCGGTGCTTCTTGCGCAGATGTGGTGCCGTGCTCCTCCGGATGCCCACAGTGCGGCCGTCGGGCCCGGCGTGTCGCGCCTTGAAGAGGACGGCAATTTCCCGCTTCAGCGGACGTCGTACACCTTGCGGACCGAGCTGCCCCCGCGGCCGATGTCCAGCTCGATGTGCCGGGCCTCGCGCAGCTTGGTGAAGGCCTCCAGGACGCGCTCGGGGGAGTCGAGTGTCAGCCCGTTGATGCGCTTGAGCACGTCCCCGTTCTGGAGGCCAATCTTCGTGAAGAGCGAGTTCTGCTTGATGGCCGCGAGCTTGAAGCCCACGGACTTGCCATCTTCGATGGCCGGCAGTGCGCGGGCCTGGGTCATGAGCTGGTCCATCCGCGCGAGCGCGGTCTGCAGCTCCTCGCCTGGAATCTCGTAGGCGTGCTCGCCCGTGGCGCGGATGCCACTCTCCGGGCCGGCAGTGGCCACGGGCACGTTGCGCGTCAGGGCGGGGGCCTGCACGGCGGAAGCGGCCTCTCCGTCGATGAACTCCTCGCGACCGTTGGCGGCGACGATGATGCGCTCGCGCTCGATGGTGAGCACTCGCGTGCCCATCAGGTCATCGCCCACCATCAGGCTCTTCGCGCGCTGGGTCTCCAGGTCCTGGACCGAGGCGAAGGACCACTGCGCGTCGGTCGCCACCAGCGTGCCCAGGAGCTTCACCCGCAGCGAGCTCCTCACGGGCCCCGTGGCGACCACGTCCTTCGGAGGCTCGGCGTCCCTGGGCGCTTCCTTCCCGTAGGTCAGTCCCGTGAGCCGTGCGAGCACGGCTCCATCCAGGGGCGTACGAGGCTCCTCCGCGGCGGCGGTGGCCGACCCGCGAGCGGAGGCGGCCGTGTCTACCGGAGGCGCGAGCGCGAGCTCCACGAACAGATTGAGCGTGCGCGCCGCCAGGAGCGCGACGAGCAGGATGAACGTTCCGTTCACCAGCCAGAAATACCTGCGGAAGATGAGTGCCATCGCGTCGTTCCCCCCTCGTGAAGCGTGGACTCAGCGCACGTCGTAGACCTTGCGGACGGGGCCACCGTCGCGCTCGAGGTCCAGCTCGAAGTGCCGGGCTTCACGCAGGTTCTGGAAGGCCGCCATCGCGCCTTCGGGCGTCTGGAGCGACAGCCCGTTGATGCGCTGGAGCACGTCGCCATTCACCAGCCCGAGCTTCGCGAACACCGAGCCCGGCCGGATGGCGAACAGCTTGAACCCCTGGGCCTGACCTTCCCGGAAGGCGGGAACGATTCGCGCCTGCGTGGACAGGTCGTCCATGCGGGAGAGCGCCGCCTGCATCTCCCCGTGCGGGATTTCATAGGCGTGCTCGCCGACCGTGCGAATGCCGTCACCTGGCGCGGTGGCGGCCGGCACGGCGTGGATGCCCGAGCCTTCGACGACCTGCTGGCTGTTGACGGGAAGGGTGATGCGCTCGCGCTCGATGACGATGACGATGACGGGCGTGACCTTCTGCTCCGGCCGCGGCTCGAGGCCCGGAATGAGGTGGGTGAGCTTGAAGTCCGTGAACAGCTGCATCGTGTTCGCCGCCACCGGGGCGGCGACGAGAACGAAGGCTCCGCACAACAACCCGAGGTTCCTGCGAATGAAGCGCGCCATGGCGTGGCTCCTGTCGAATCAGTGATGGGGGAGCCATGAGCAAGCGCGGTGCCACGGGGGCCCAGGTGCGGTGTTTCACTCGGGGAACGTGCTCCATTCGCGCCTGGCGGCGTGGAGCGCGGGACCCTCTGTCACGCATGCGGGGGACGGGGCATGACAGGTTGTCACGGCCGCCAGCGAGGCGACCCCGAACCGACAGATGTGCATGCTACGTTCGAGCACAGCCGACCATGTCTCGACCGAACCTTCCCCCCGGCCCTTCGCTGTCTTCACTCGCCTGGCACATGGTGACCAGGGGGGGAGACCTCAACAGCTTCCTGTGGCGTGCGTATCAGCAGTACGGAGACATCGTCCTGCTGCCGTTTCCGGCGAGGCCGCACGTCCTCGTGGCCAGCCCGCCGTTCATCAAGCACTTCCTGGTCGACCAGGGTGTGACCAACTACCCCAAGGAGCCCATCCGTCGCGGCATCCTCGCGGGCGAGTCCCTGACGAGCAGCAGTGGGGCGGTCTGGAAGCGGCACCGCCGGATGGCCCAGCCTGCCTTCAACAGGGAGCGACTGCTGTCCCAGGTTCCCCGGATGGTGGAGACGCTGGGGCGGGTGCTCGACCAGCGCTGGGAGCCGCACCTCCGGAGCGGGGAGCCCATCCATGTCCTCCAGGAGATGTCCTGGGCCGTCATCTCCGTCATGGGGCAACTGCTCTTCTCAGAGGACCCACCGGATGACGTCCGTGAGGCGGTGTGGCGCTTCATGCGAGCCACCATCCGCCCGCTCCCGCTGCTGGCCGAGGTGCCCATCGTTCCCCGCTCGCTGGTGGCCTGGGAGCACCGGCGCCGGCACCCGCAGGCGCGCTCGTCCGCGATACACATCAGCGACTTCTCCTGGAAGATGGTCCGCCAGCGGATGGCGCAGTCGGAGCAGCCGGAGGACATGCTCGGCGTGCTCATCGACGGACGCGACGAGAAGGGCGAGCGGATGACCGAGCTGGAGGTGCGCGACGACTTCGTCGAGTTCTTCTTCGCGGGACACTCCTCGACAGCCATCGGCATCGCGTGGATGTGGTTCTGCCTGGCGCAGCATCCGGAAATCGCCGCGCGTACCGTGGACACGGTGGAGCGGAGCCTGGGGGGGCGGACTCCCACGGCCGCGGACCTGCCCGCGCTTCAGTACGTGAGCCAGGTCCTCAGTGAAACCCTGCGCCTCCATCCGGTCGCCACGGAGATCACGAGGGTCGCCATCAAGGACGACACGATTGGTGGGTTCGACGTCCCGACGGGGACTCCGGTGACGCTCAGCCCCGCCCTCATGCACCGGCTTCCGCAGTACTGGAAGAACCCGGAGGCTTTCGACCCGGAGCACTTCTCCGACGCGGCGGTGCAGGCGCGGCCCCGGTTCGTCTACATGGCCTTCGGGGGTGGGCAGCGCGTGTGCATCGGGTCGATGCTGGCCTCGGTCATCGGCACGCTGTTCGCGGCGATGGTGCTCCAACGCTACCGGCTGGAGCTGGTCCCGGGCAGGAAGGTCGTCCCGACCACGGGCGGCACCCACTACCCGGAAAACCTCTGGATGAAGGTGCTGGCCACGTCTTCACAGCAGCGCTGACAGGAGCTCCGCCAGTACCTGTACACCGGGTGCACGCAGCACGGTGTAGTGGTTGCCGGGCACCTCCTTCAGGTCCAGGCCGCCCGTGGCGAGGGCCGCCCAGCCGCGGTCCGGCGTGCGGTTCGTCTCCTCTGCGCCTTCGCTGGCGCGCAGCAGGGTGACGCGCCCGGAGAAGGGCCCGGGCACGTAGTGCTTCAGCGCACGCGTGTTGCTGGCGAAGACCTCGAAGAGGGTGCGCAGCTGTGGCAGGCCCACCTCGGGGACGAGCAGGCCCGCCTGGCGGCCCGCGTCCAGCAGGTGCTGGAGGATGGCGTCCGGCCCCTGCTCGACGAGCTGCGCCTCGGGCATCCACGGCGCGTTGGCGGCGAGCAGGGCCTGGTCCCTGGCGAAGAGGGCCGCCAGCTGGGCGCGGTCCTCGGTGTCCGTCTTCACGCGGTCCGCGGTGGCAGGGCTGGGGTCGATGAGGGCCAGCAGCGCCACCTTCTCCCCCCGGGCCTCCAACTGGCGGGCCATTTCGAAGGCCACCACCGCGCCCAGCGACCAGCCTCCGAGCAGGTAGGGCCCGTGAGGCTGGACGGTGCGAAGGGCCTCGACGTAGAGGGCGGCCATCTCCTCGAGGGTGCCGAGGGTGGGCTGCTGGCCGTCGAGTCCCTGGGACTGGAGGCCGTAGACGGGCTGGTCCGCGCCGAGGCGCCGCGCGAGCTCCGCATAGCCCAGGACGTTGCCGCCGACGGGGTGCACGAGGAAGAGCGGCCGGCGCTCACCCCCGCGCTGGATGGGCACCAGGGGCGAGAAGGGCGCGGGCACCTGTCGCAGCAGCGAGGCCAGGGCCTCCACGGTGGGCGCCTGGAAGAGTGCGGCCAGAGGCAGTTGGCGGCCGGTGCGCTCCTGGACGCGGGCCATGAGCTGGACGGCGAGCAGGGAGTGGCCGCCCAGCTCGAAGAAGTTGTCGCGGATGCCCACGGTGGGCAGGCCCAGCAGCTCCGCCCAGAGGCCGGCCAGCGAGTGCTCGAGCACGTCGCGAGGAGACACCTGCTCCACGGTGGAGACGGAGGCCTCGGGAATGGGCAGGGCCTTGCGGTCCACCTTGCCGTTGGGCGTGAGGGGCAGGGCGTCCAGCAGGACGAAGGCGGAGGGCACCATGTGCTCGGGCAGCCGCTGCTTGAGTGCAGCGCGGAGTGCCTCGACGGAGAGGTCCGTCCCGACGACGTAGGCCACCAAGCGCTTGTCGCCCGGGCGGTCCTCGCGCACCAGCACCAGCGCCTGTCTCACGCCCGGGTGGGCGGACAGCACGGCCTCGATTTCACCCAGTTCAATGCGGAAGCCTCGCAGCTTCACCTGGAAGTCGGTGCGGCCCAGGTACTCCAGCGTGCCGTCGGCCTTCCAGCGCACGAGGTCTCCGGAGCGGTACAGCCGAGCACCCGGCTCGGTGCTGAAGGCGTGGGGGACGAACCGCTCCGCCGTCAACTCAGGGCGGCCGAGGTAGCCGCGCGCGAGGCCGACGCCGCCGATGAACAGCTCTCCGGCGACGCCCACGGGCACCGGCCGCAGGTGGCGGTCCAGGACGTAGAGACGCGTGTTGGACAGGCCCTTGCCCAGCGGCGGGCGCTGGCCGTCTGGGATGCACCGGTGGAGGGTGGCGATGACGGTGGACTCGGTGGGGCCGTAGGCGTTGAAGAAGCGCCGGCCCGGGGCCCACTTCGCCACCACCTCGGCGGTGCAGGCCTCGCCGCCGGAGATGACGGTGCCCAGCGTCTCCAGGCCTTCGGTGGGCAGCAGTGCCAGCACGGAGGGAGGCAGCAGCGCGGAGTCGATGGCCTGGCCGCGCAGCGTGTCCACCAGGGGCTGGCCGGGCAGCAGCGCGTCGCGGGATGCGAGCACCAGGGTGGCGCCGTGCAGCAGCGTCGTCGTCACCTCGTACACGGCGGCGTCGAAGCTGTAGGAGGCGAACTGGAGCACGCGCTGGCCAGGCTCGAGGCCCGTGGCCTGGGCCAGGTGTCGCGTGAGGTTGGGCACGCCGCGGTGGGCCACCATGACGCCCTTGGGACGGCCGGTGGAGCCGGAGGTGTAGATGACGTACGCGAGGCTGTCGGCGGTGCCCAGGCGCGCTGGCGCGGTGGCCGGGTGGCGGGACAGCTCGGCGGTGTCGAGCGCCAGCACGTCGCCGGAGAAGGCCGGCAGCACCTCGCGCAGGTGCGAGTGCGTGAGGAGCACCGCCGCGCCGGAGTCCTGGAGCATGAAGTCCAGGCGCTCGCGCGGGTAGGCCGGGTCGAGCGGGACGTAGGCGCCGCCGGCCTTGAGCACACCCAGCATGCCGATGACGAGGTCGAACGAGCGCTCCACGCACAGGGCCACGCGCATGTCGGGACGGATGCCTCGGGCCCGCAGCTCATCGGCGAGCTGGTTGGCGCGCGCATCCAGCTCGCGGTAGCTCAGCGACTCCGAGCCGAAGCGCACGGCCTCGGCATCCGGCGTCCTCGCCACCTGGGCCTCGAACAGCTCATGGACGCAGGCGCCGTCCTCGAAGGTCGAGGCCGTCTGGTTCCACTCCACCAGCAGTTGGTGCCGCTCGGGCTCGCCGAGCAACGGCAGCTCGGACAGGCGCAGGCCGGGGTTGGTGGCAATGGCTTCCAGCAGCGTGCCCAGGTGCTTCGCCATGCGCTCGACGGTGGCGGCATCGAACAGGTCGGTGTTGTAGCTCAGCGAGCCATACACGCTGTCAGCGGCGGGCTGCATGGCCAGCGTGAGGTCGAACTTGGCGACGTGGATGGGCGCCTCGAGCGAGGACAGCCGCACGCCGGGGAGTGAGATGGAGGAGTCCGGCAGGTTCAGCAGCGAGAACATGACCTGGAACACCGGCGAACGGCTCAGGTCGCGCTCGTGCTGGAGGACCTCCACCAGCTTCTCGAAGGGCACCTCCTGATGGGCGTAGGCGCCCAGCGTGGTCTCACGCACCTGGGCCAGCAGGGACGCGAACGTGTCCGCGCTGGAGAAGCGCGCGCGCAGGGCCAGCGAGTTGACAAAGAAGCCGATGAGGCCCTCCGTCTCCGAGCGGTTGCGGCCCGCGATGGGCGAGCCGACGACGAGGTCGTCCTGGCCCGAGTAGCGGTGCAACAGCGTCTGCCAGGCGGCCAGCAGCACCATGAAGAGGGTGGCGTCGTGCTCGCGGGCAAGCCCTTCCAGTCGCTGCCCCAGCTCGACGGGCAGCGTGAAGGGATGCACCGCGCCCGCGAAGGTCTGCACGGGCGGGCGGGGCCGGTCGGTGGGCAGCTCCAGGGCCTGGGGAGCCTCGCCGAGCTGCTGCTTCCAGTAACCGAGCTGGGCTTCGAGCACCTCGCCGCGCAGCCAGCCGCGCTGCCACCTTGCGTAGTCGGCGTACTGCACCGGCAGCGGCGGGAGGTGGGGCTGGGTGCCAGAGGCGAAGGCCTCGTAGAGGCCGGCCAGCTCCCGGACGAGCACCCCCAGAGACCAGCCGTCGGAGACGATGTGGTGGGTGTTGAGCAGCAGCACCTGGTCGTCAGGCGCCAGCCGCAGCAGCGAGGCGCGGAACAGCGGCCCATGTGCCAGGTCGAACGGGCGCGTGCCGTGTTCGGTGGCCAGGCGCAACGCCTCGGCCTCCCGGTGCTCGGGGGCCAGCGCGCTCAGGTCCACCACGGGCAGGTGGAAGTCGGAAGCGGGATGGATGACCTGCACGGGCTCGCCCTGGTGGGACGTGAAGGTGGTGCGCAGCGACTCGTGGCGGCGGACGAGTGCGTCCAGGCTCCGCTCCAGCACCGCGACCTCCAGCACCCCCTCGAGGCGCACCGGCGAGGGCATGTTGTAGGAGGCGCTTCCCGGCTGAAGCTGGTCGATGAACCACAGTCGCTGCTGTGCGAAGGACAGCGGCAGGGGGCCGGTGCGAGGCACGGGCACCAGCGGTGGGACCTCCGGGCCCTGCTGCCCTTGCTTCAGTGCCTGGGCAATGCGTGCCGCGAGAGCGGCCACGGTGGGTGCTTCGAAGAGCGTGCGCAGGGGCAGCTCCACGCCGAAGGTGGAGCGCACGCGCGAGATGACCTGGGTGGCGAGCAGCGAGTGGCCACCCATGGCGAAGAAGCCATCGGTGACGCTGATGCGTGGCAGTCGCAGCACCTCGCTGAAGATGGCCGCCAGCTTCGCTTCCTCGGGAGTGCGTGGGTCGGTGAACGGGGCATCGCCGCGCAGGCTCTCGGCGTCGGGCGCGGGGAGCAGCTTGCGCGCCAGCTTGCCGCTGGGCGTCAGCGGCAGCGCCTCCAACGAGACGAACGCGGAGGGCACCATGTACTCGGGCAGCCGCTGCAGGAGCAGGCCGCGCAGGACATCGATGTCCAGCGGCGTGGCCTCCGTGTGTCCTTCTGCCCGGACCGGGACGACGTAGGCCACCAGGCGCTTGTCACCGGGGTTGTCCTCGCGCACCACGGCGGCGGCGTCGCGCACGCCCGGCAGGGCGCGCAGGACGGCTTCGACTTCGCCCAGCTCGATGCGGAAGCCGCGCAGCTTCACCTGGAAGTCGATGCGGCCGAGGAACTCCAGGTTGCCGTCAGCCTTCCAGCGCGCCAGGTCACCGGTGCGGTACAGGCGGGAGCCGGGCTCGTCGCTGAAAGGGTTGGGCACGAAGGCCTTGGCCGTCAGGTCCGGCCTTGCCAGGTAGCCGTGGGCCAGGTGCGATCCACCGACGAAGACCTCGCCGGGCACGCCCACCGGGCACGGCTGTCCCTGGGTGTCCAGCACGTAGAGCTGCGTGTGGGCCAGCGCGCTGCCAACAGCGGGCAGGGAGGGCCAGGAGGAAGGAGCGCCCTGGAGGCGCAGGGCGGAGACGACGTGGGCCTCGGAAGGGCCGTACTGATTCTCAAGGATGCAGCCAGGCAGCTTCTCGAAGAAGGCCACCAGGGCGGGCGTCACCTGGAGTTGCTCACCGGCCGTCACCACCTCGCGCAGCGCGCGCGGCAGGGTGGCGCCATGGGCCACGGCATCGGCCATGGCCTGCAGGGCGATGAACGGAAGGAACAGTCGTTCCACCGCATGCCGGTGCATGAAGGCGAGCAGGGCAGGGATGTCCTGGCGCAGGCCGCCGGTGGGCAGCACGACGGTGCCGCCGGCCCACCAGGTGCTGAACAGCTCCTGGATGGAGACGTCGAAGTTGAGCGACGCGAACTGCAGCGTGGTGTCGGCGGGGTTGACGGACTGCTGCTGCTGCCACGCGAGCAGGTAGCTGAGGGCGCGGTGGGGCATGACGATGCCCTTGGGCCGGCCGGTGCTGCCGGAGGTGTAGATGAGGTAGCAGATGGCCTCGGGCGACACGTCGCGCGAGGGCGCGTGCGTGGGCAGTCGCGAGATGGCATCGGCCTCCGTGTCCACGAAGACGCGGCGGGCGCGCAGGTCCGCGGGGAGCACGGACGTGAGATGCGACTGGGAGACGACGACGGGAGCGTCTGCGTCCTCCAGCATGAAGGCGAGGCGGTCGGCGGGGTAGGTGGGGTCGAGCGCGAGGAAGGCGGCACCGGCCTTGTGCACGGCCAGCACGGCAACGGCCATGTCCAGGCTCTTGTCGAGGCACAGGCCCACGATGCCGCCCAGGGGCACGCCCAGGGCGACGAGGTGGTGCGCGAGCTGGTTGGCGCGCGTGTCCAGCTCGGCGTAGGTGAGCGAGCGGGTGCCGTCGGTGACGGCGATTGCATGAGGCGTGCGGGTGGCCTGGGCCTCCACGGGACGGTGCAGCAGCTGGGGCGTGTGCTGCTCGCGCGAAGTGTCGTTCCACTCCACGAGGAGCTGGCGCTGCTCCTCCTCTCCCAGCATCGACAGTCGCGAGATGGCAACGCCCGGGTCGGCCATGGCCCCGTCCAGCAGCCGCAGCAGATGGCCCACCATCCTCCGCGCCGTATCGGCGTCGAAGAGGTCGGTGTTGTACTCGAGCATTCCGCGGAGCTCGTCACCGGCGTCCGCCAGGAGCAACGAGAGGTCGAACTTGGCGGTGCCGCTGTTCGCCTCCACCGGACGCAGCGCCAGGGCCGTGTCGCCCGTTTCGTCCTGGTCTGTCGACTCCTGCCTGGGGGTGTTCTGCAGGGCAAGCAGGACCTGGAAGAGGGGCGTGCGGCTCAGGTCTCGCTCGGGACGCAGCTCGTCGACGAGCTTCTCGAAGGGGACGTCCTGGTGCGCATAGGCGCCCAGCGTCGTCTCCTTCACCTGGGCGAGCAGCTGCCGGAAGGACATGCCCGGGTCGAGGCGGGTGCGAAGGGCGAGGGTGTTGGCGAAGAAGCCGACGATGTGCTCGAGCTCGGCCTGCTGGCGATTGGCGATGGGGGAGCCAACGACCAGGTCGTCCTGGCCGGAGTACCGAGAGAGCAGGACGCTGAAGGCGGACAGCAGGGCCATGAAGGGCGTGACGCCCTCGCGGCGACACAGCTCCTGGAAGTCCGTCGCGAACCGCGGGCCGAAGTGCACGGGCACCGTGGCGCCATGGGAGGTCTGCACGGGAGGACGGGGCCTGTCGGTGGGCAGCTCCAGCGCGTGAGGCACGCCTTGGAGTTGCTGCTTCCACCAGGACACCTGCTTCTCCAGCGTCTCGCCCTTCAGCCACCCGCTCTGCCAGACGGCGTAGTCCGCGTACTGGAGCGACAGCGGCGCCAGCGGCGAAGGGCGCCCCTGGGAGAGTGCGCTGTAGAGCGCGCCGACATCGCGGAAGAGGATCCGGTTGGACCAGCCATCCGAGACGATGTGGTGGACGGTGACGAGCAGGACGTGGCTGCGCTCGGACAGGCGCACCACGGTGGTGCGCATCAGCGGAGCCTTCGTCAGGTCGAAGGGCCTCTGTGCTTCCAGGGAGGCCTGCTCGCGAGCGGCCGCCTCGTGCTCGGGCTCGGGCAGGTGGCTCAGGTCCACCACCGTCAGGGGCAGCGGAGCCTCCGCGTGGAGGTGCTGGACGGGGGAGCCGTCCTCCAGAATGTGGAAGCTGGTGCGCAGGGCCTCATGGCGCTGGACGAGTCCCTGGAGCGCGTGCTCGAGGGCACGGAGGTCCAGGTGGCCATCGAGCTGCATCGCCGAGGCGATGTTGTAGAAGGCGCTGCCCGGCTGCAGGCGGTCCAGGAACCACAGCCGCTGCTGTGCGAAGGACAGCGGCAGCGCGCCCGTGCGAGGCACCGGGACGAGCGGCGGCAGCCGGATGCCGTCCCGTTCACGCTTGGCGTCCTCGATGCGCGGGGCAAGGGAAGCGACAGTGGGCGCCTCGAAGAGGGCGCGCAGGGGCAGCTCCACGTCGAAGGCCTTGCGCACGCGCGAGACGACCTGGGTGGCCAGCAGGGAGTGGCCGCCCAGGGCGAAGAAGTCGTCGTGACGACCGACCTTCTCCACGTGCAGGACCTCGGCCCAGAGAGAGGCCAGGGTCTGTTCGGTGGGAGTGGCCGGTGCTTCGTAGCTGGAAGTCGAGGCGACGTCGGGGACGGGCAGGGCACGCCGGTCCACTTTCCCGTTGGGTGTCAGCGGGAAGGCATCGAGGGCGACGAAGGCCGCGGGCACCATGTACTCGGGCAGCCGCTGCTTGAGGGCAGAGCGCAGGGCGGCGGAGTCCGGCGCGGTGCCTTCGTGGGTGATGGACTCGGGCAGCCGCTGCTTGGGAGCAGAGCGCAGGGCGGCGGAGTCTGGCGCGGTGCCTTCGTGGGTGAAGTAGGCCACCAGGCGGGGGTTGCCGGGCACGTCCTCGCGCACCAGCACCAGGGCTTGCCGCACGCCGGGCTGGGCGGACAGCGCCGCTTCGATTTCGCCCAGTTCAATGCGGAAGCCACGCAGCTTCACCTGGAAGTCGGTGCGGCCCAGGTAGTCCAGCGTGCCGTCGGCCAGCCAGCGCACCTTGTCGCCAGTGCGGTACATGCGAGCGCCGGGGGTGGGGCTGAAGGCGTCGGGCAGGAAACGCTCGGCGGTGAGGCCCGGCCGGCGCAGGTAGCCACGTGCGAGGCCCGCGCCAGAGATGAACAACTCCCCGGGCACGCCGACGGGCACCGGGCGCAGGTGCGAGTCGAGGACGTAGACGTGGACGTTGGAAAGAGGCCCGCCAATGGTGGGCCGGGTGTCGGGCCGCACGGCGAAGGCGGTGGAGTCGACGGTGCACTCGGTGGGCCCGTAGACGTTGAAGGTAAGGGTGCGAGGCGCCGAGGCCAGCTGCAGCCAGAGGGCCTCGTCGATGGCCTCACCACCGGGCACCAGCAGGCGCGGAGCGGACGCGTCCTGAAGCATTCCGGACTGCACCAGCAGGCGAAGCAGCGAAGGCGTGCAGTCGAGCACGTCCACCCGCTGGTGCTTGAGCCACAGGCGCATGGCGTCCGGGTCCTGGCGAGTCGTCTCGGGGACGATGCACAGGCAGTGGCCGTCGAGCAGCTGGACGAGCTGCTTGACGGAGGCGTCGAAGGCCAGGGGCGCATTGACGCTGACGCGAAGGCCGGAAGGCTGGCCGGCGTAGACGGTGGTGGCCAGGGCATGGCGCAGGTTGAGCACGGAGCGGTGCTGCACCATGACGCCCTTGGGGGTGCCCGTGCTGCCGGAGGTGTAGATGACGTAGGCGAGGTTGCCGGAGGCGGCGGAGGCCGGAGGGTTGTGCGAGGGCAGCGAGGCAGGAAGCGCCTCGGCCGAGTCGAGGCACAGCACGCGGGTGCCCACCGGGCACCAGGAGGACTCCAGGTGCCGCTGGGTGAGCAGCACGGGGGCAGCGCAGTCCAGGAGGGTGAACTCCAGGCGCTGGGTAGGCCAGGCTGGGTCCAGGGGTACGTAGGCGCCGCCGGCCTTCATGACGCCCAGCAGGGCGACGACCATGTCGACGGAGCGCTCGAAGCACAGGGCCACGGGGACGTCCGGGCCGACGCCCTGCGAGCGCAGGTGCCAGGCGAGCTGGTTGGCGCGGGAGTTGAGCTGGGCGAAGGAGAGGACGGAGTCCTCGAAGGCCACGGCGGGTGCGTCGGGAGTCCTGGCGGCCTGGGCCTCGAAGGCGTGGTGGAAGCAGGAGTCCACCGGCGCTTCGGAGGCGGTGTCATTCCATTCACGCAGCACCTGCTGGCGCTCGCTGCCGGTGAGCAGGGGTAGCTCGGACAGGCGCTGAGCGGGATTGGCGACGATGGCCTCCAGCAGCACCTGGAGATGCCGCACCATTCGCGCCGCGGTCGCCTCCGCGTAGAGCGCGGTATTGAACTGGAGATAGCCGAGGAAGCCCTCAGCGCTCTCGGAGAGGTTGAGGTTGAGCTCGAACTTGGCCGCTTCTTCGCCTCGAGCCTCCAGCGCTCGGAACGCCAGCGAGGGCAGGAGCACGTCGCGCACCGGGGTGTTCTGCAGCACGAAGAAGGACTGGAAGAGCGGCGAACGGCTGAGGTCGCGCGCCGGATGCAGCTCTTCGACGAGCTTCTCGAAGGGCACGTCCTGGTGTTCGTAGGCTCCGAGCGTCGTCTCTCGCACCTGCCGCAGCAGCTCGAGGAAGGAGTACTGGCCCTCCGGACGTGCACGCAGGACGAGGGTGTTGATGAAGAAGCCGATGAGGCCCTCGGTCTCCGCGCGGGTCCGGCCCGCGATGGGCGAGCCGACGACGATGTCCTCCTGGCCCGAGTAGCGGGAGAGCAGGAGCTGGAAGGAGGCCAGCAGCACCATGAACGGCGTGGCGCCCTCACGCCAGGCGAGGGCCTTGAGCGACTCACTCAGCTCCCGAGGCAGGTGCACCGGCACCGATACTCCCCGGTGCGAGAGGACCGGCGGACGCGGGAAGTCCGTGGCCAGCTCCAGGTGCGGCGGCGCCCCGGAGAGCTGCTGCTTCCACCAGCCGAGCTGCCTGTCGAGCGCCGCCCCATGCAGCCACTGGCGCTGCCAGAGGGCGTAGTCGGCGTACTGCACTGGCAGCTCGGGCAGCGGCGAGGGCAGGCCCTGACGGAAGGCCTCGTAGAGCGCCACCACCTCGCTCACCAGCACGCCCGAGGACCAGCCGTCGGAGACGATGTGATGCACGTTGAGCAGCAGCGCATGCCGATGCTCACCCAGGCGCACCAGGGTGATGTGCAGCAGCGGCCCGGTGGCGAGGTTGAAGGGCCGCAGGGCGTCCTCGGTGGCCAGGCGGCGCGCCTCCGCCAGTCGCTGGGCGTCGGGCAGGCCTGTCAGGTCCGCCACGTCCAGACGCACCGGCGACGGCGAATGGATGAGCTGCGAGGGCTCACCGGCCTCGGCGCGGAAGGTGGTGCGCAGCACCTCGTGGCGGCGCACCAGCTCCGAGAAGGCTCGCTCCAGGGCCGCCACGTCCAGCGTCCCTTCCAACAGCAGCGCCGTGGGCATGTTGTACTGCACGCCACCGGGCTGGAGCTGGTCGAGGAACCACAGGCGCTGCTGCGCGAAGGACAGCGGAAGCCGGCCGCCGCGAGGCGCGGGAACCAGCGGGGGCAACCGCACACCGTCACGCTCGCGCTGGGCCTGCTCGATGCGCGGCGCGAGGGTGGCGAGGGTGGGCGCCTCGAAGAGCGCGCGCAGGGGCAGCTCCATGTCGAAGGTGGCGCGGATGCGCGAGACGACCTGGGTGGCCAGCAGCGAGTGGCCGCCCAGGGCGAAGAAGTCGTCGTGGCGGCCCACCTTCTCGACGCGCAGCACCTGGGTCCACAGGGCCGCCAGCAGCGCCTCGGTGGGGGTCGCGGGCGGCTCGTGGGCCGCGGCCGAGGCGCTGTCGGGTACAGGCAGCGCCTTGCGGTCGACCTTCCCGTGGGTGTTGAGTGGCAGGGCCGCCAGGAAGACGAAGGCGGAGGGCACCATGTACTCGGGTAGCGAGCGCAGCAGCGAGGTGCGCAGGGCGGCGGTGTCGAGCGAGGTACCTCCGTCGGTGACGAGGTAGCCGACGAGGCGCGGGTTGCCGGGCACGTCCTCACGCGCCAGCACCACGGCGCGCCGGACGGCAGGCACTGTCTCCAGCGCGGCTTCGATTTCGCCTGGCTCAATCCGGAAGCCGCGCAGCTTCACCTGGAAGTCGATGCGGCCCAGGTAGTCGAGCTCGCCGTTGGCCAGCCAGCGCACCTTGTCGCCCGTCCGGTAGAGGCGGGCTCCGGGCGCGGAGCTGAAGACATCCGGGACGAACTTCTCGGCGGTGAGCTCGGGCCTGCCGAGGTAGCCGCGAGAGACACCCGCGCCGCCGATGAGGAGCTCTCCGGGAACGCCGATGGGCACCGGCTGGAGGCGCTCGTCGAGGACGTACACCCGCACGTTGGCCAGGGGGCCGCCCAGGCTCGGACGGGAGGCGCCTCGCACGGCACGGGCCGTGGTGTCGACGGTGCACTCGGTGGGGCCGTAGACGTTGAAGCACTGGATGAACGGGTGGGCCGACAGCGTCGCCCACAGCGCTTCGTCCACGGCCTCGCCGCCCACCAGCACGCGCAGGCGGCGGTGGGAGCCCAGGCCCTCGTCCAGCAGCAGGCGCAGGTGCGAGGGGGAGCAATCCAGCACGTCCACGCCGTGCTTCTCCACCCAGGACTTCAGCAGCGCCACGTCCTCGCGAGCCGCCTGGGGCACCACGCACAGCGCGTGGCCGTCGGCAATCTGGATGAGCTGCTTGACGGAGGCGTCGAAGGCCAGCGGCGCGTTGAGGCTGACGCGCAGGGCGCCCGGTGCGTCCGCGTACACCGCAGAGGCGAGCGCCGCCCGGAGGTTCATCACCGAGCCGTGCTGCACCATGACGCCCTTGGGCCTGCCGGTGGAGCCGGAGGTGTAAATGACGTAGGCGACGTGCTCCGGCGCGGTGACGTGGGCCGGGTTGGCGTCCGACTCGCGGGCGAGCTGCTCGGCGACGTCAGGTGCGTCGAAGGAGACGGCCTCGACGCCCGCGCCGTACAGCCGCGCCGCGAGGTGGCTCTGGGTGAGGGCGAGGCGTGCGCCGCAGTCCTGGAGCATGAAGGCCAGGCGCTCACGCGGGTATGCGGGGTCCATGGGGACGTACGCGCCACCGGCCTTGAGGATGGCGAGGACGGCGACGACCATGTCGACACCGCGCTCCAGGCAGAGGGCGACGCGCACCTCGGGGCCGACACCGCGTGAGCGCAGCCAGCGCGCGAGCATGTTGACCCGGCGGTTGAGCAGACCGAAGGAGAGCGAGGCCGAGTCGTCGAGGGCGGCCAGGGCGTCGGGGGTGCGTACCGCCTGCGCCTCGAAGCGCTCGTGCAGCGCGCCGTCCCAGCCTGACTCGCGGCGGGTGTCGTTCCAGCGCACCAGCACCTGCTCGCGCTCGGCGGCGGGCAGCAGGGACAGCTCGCCCACGTGGGCCTCGGGCACGGTGACCGCGGCCTCCAGCAAGGTGCCGAGGTGCTCCACCATCCGGGAGATGGTGGAAGGCTCGAACAGGTCCGTCCGGTAGTTCAGCGTGCCGGCGAGCCCGTCCGGCGTCTCACCCAGCGACAGCGTCAGGTCGAACTTGGTCGTCCGCACGTCCGCGTCGAACGCCTCGAGCCGCAGCGGCGTGGTCCCCTCCCGGCCACCCTCCACCTCCATGCTGGAGACAGGCGTGTTCTGCAGGACGAGCATCACCTGGAAGAGGGGCGAATGGCTCAGGCTGCGCTGGGGCCGCAGCTCCTCGACGAGCTTCTCGAAGGGAACGTCCTGGTGCTCATAGGCGCCCAGGGTGGTGGTGCGCACGCGGGCGAGCAGCTCGCGGAAGGTTGC
Source organism: Pyxidicoccus xibeiensis (assembly GCF_024198175.1). Taxonomy (NCBI): domain Bacteria; kingdom Pseudomonadati; phylum Myxococcota; class Myxococcia; order Myxococcales; family Myxococcaceae; genus Pyxidicoccus; species Pyxidicoccus xibeiensis. The sequence goes on along the minus strand of NZ_JAJVKV010000021.1, from coordinate 95,260 downwards.
GCGCGGCTCCACCCGGGTCCGCAGGACCAGCGTATTGACGAAGAAGCCGATGAGGCCCTCGGTCTCCGCGCGGGTGCGGCCGGCGATGGGCGAGCCGACGCAGATGTCGTCCTGGCCGGAGTAACGGGAGAGCAGCACCTGCCAGGCGGCGAGCAGGGCCATGAAGGGGGTGACGCCCTCGCGCTGACACAGCGCCAGCAGTGCGTCCGTCAGCGGCCTGGACAGGAGCACCGGCTGATACGCGCCCCGGAAGGACTGGACGGCGGGCCGGGGCCTGTCGGTGGGCAGCTCCAGCACGGGGGCCGCGCCGGAGAGCTGCTGCTTCCAGTAGCCGAGCTGCCGCTCCAGCTCCTCGCCTTGCAGCCACCCGCGCTGCCACGCGGCGAAGTCGGCGTACTGGATGGGCAGGGCGGGCAGCCGGGCCGGCTGGCCGGTGGCCTGGGCCGCGTAGAGCGCCGCCAGCTCGCGCACCAGCACACCCATGGACCAGCCGTCCGAGACGATGTGGTGCATCGTCCCGATGAGCACATGGTCCTCGGGCGCCAGCCGCAGCAGCAGGGCGCGGAAGATGGGCCCCTGGGCCAGGTCGAAGGGCCGCTGCGCCTCGTGCGAGGCCAGGCGCCGGGCCTCGGCTTCCGCCTGCTCGGGTGGCAGGGCGCTCAGGTCCACCACGGGCAGCGGGAGGCGTGCCGCGGCGTGGACGACCTGCACGGGCTGGTCCTCGTGCACGGCGAAGGTGGTGCGCAGCGACTCGTGGCGCTCGACGAGGGCGGTGAAGGCCTCCTCCATCGCGCCCAGGCTCAAGGGGCCTCGCAGCCTCAGGGCGGTGGCGAGGTTGTAGGCGGAGCTGCCGGGTTCCAGCTGGTCGATGACCCACAGCCGCTGCTGGGCGAACGACGGGAGCAGGTGTCCCGTGCGCGGCACGGGGACGAGGGGCGGAGCCTGGACCGTGCTCGAGTGGCGGGCCTCGTCGATACGCCGCGCGAGGGCGGAGAGGACGGGGGCCTCGAAGAGGGCGCGTAGGGGCAACTCCACGCCGAAGGCAGCGCGCAGGCGCGAGATGACCTGCGTGGCCAGCAGGGAGTGGCCGCCCAGCTCGAAGAAGTGACCGTCCGCGCTCACGCGCTCCAGCCCCAGGACCTGGGCCCAGATGCCGGCGAGCAGCGCCTCGGTGGGCGTTCGCGGGGCCACCTGCTCCGTGGCGGAGCCGGGGGCCTCGGGAAGGGGCAGGGCCTTGCGGTCCACCTTGCCGTTGGGCGTGAGAGGCAGGGTGGCCAGCACGACGAACGCGGAGGGCACCATGTGCTCTGGCAGCCGTTGTCTGAGGGCCGTGTGGAGCGTGTCCGCCTCCAGCGTCACTCCGGGGGCGGGCACTGCGTAGGCCACGAGGCGCTTGTCGCCGGGCCGGTCCTCGCGCATCAAGACGAGTGCCTGTCGCACGCCCGGGTGGGCGGACAGCACGGCCTCGATTTCGCCCAGCTCGATGCGGAAGCCGCGCAGCTTCACCTGGAAGTCGGTGCGGCCCAGGTACTCCAGGGTGCCGTCGGTCCTCCAGCGCACGACGTCTCCGGAGCGGTACAGGCGTGCTCCCGGCTCGGAGCTGAAGGCATCGGGGACGAAGCGCTCCGCCGTCAGCTCCGGGCGGCCGAGGTAGCCGCGCGCCAGGCCCACGCCCCCGATGAACAGCTCTCCGGCGACGCCCACGGGCACCGGACGCAGGTGCCGGTCCAGCACATAGAGGCGCGTGTTGGAGAGGGCCTTGCCCAGCGATGGGCGCTGCCCGTCCGGCTGGCACAGGTGGGCCGTGGCGATGACGGTGGATTCGGTGGGGCCGTAGACGTTGAGGAACTTGCGTCCGGGCGCCCACTTCATCACCACCTCGGCCGGGCTGGCCTCACCGCCGGTGAGCAGGATGCGGAGCGTCTCCAGGCCCTCGGTGGGCTGGACCGCCAGGACGGGAGGCGGTAGCAGCGCGATGTCGATGGCGTGGCTCCGCACGACGTCGGCCAGGGGCTGGCCGGGCATCAGCGCCTCGCGAGCTGCCAGCACCAGGGTGGCGCCGTGCAGCAGCGTCGTCATCACCTCGTACACGGCGGCGTCGAAGCTGAAGGAGGCGAACTGGAGCACCCGCTGGCCGGGGCCCAGGCCCAGGGTCTCCGCCATGTGGCGCGTGAGGTTGGGCACGCCGCGGTGGGCCACCATGACGCCCTTGGGGCGGCCGGTACTTCCAGAGGTGTAGATGACGTACGCGAGGTGGTCCGCCGTGCCCACGTGCGTCGGCGCGGTGGCCGGGTGGCGGGAGAGCACGGCGGTGTCGAGTGCCAGCACGTCGCCGGAGAAGGCCGGCAGCGCGCCTTGCAGGTGCGAGTGCGTGAGGAGCACCGCCGCGCCGGAGTCCTGGAGCATGAAGTCCAGACGCTCACGGGGGTAGGCCGGGTCGAGCGGGACGTAGGCGCCGCCGGCCTTCAGTACGCCCAGCATGCCGATGACGAGGTCGAACGAGCGTTCCACGCACAGGGCCACGCGCGTGTCGGGGCGGATGCCTCGGGCCCGCAGCTCATGGGCGAGCTGGTTGGCGCGTGCATCCAGCTCGCGGTAGCTCAGCGCCTCCGAGCCGAAGCGCAGGGCCTCGGCATCCGGAGCCCGGGCCACCTGGGCCTCGAACAGCTCATGGATGCAGGCGCCATCCGAGAAGGGCGCGGCCGTCTGGTTCCACTCCACCAGCAGCTGATTCCGCTCGGGCTCTCCGAGCAACGGCAGCTCGGACAGACGCTGGCCCGGGTTTGCGGCGAGGGCCTTCAGCAGCGTGCCCAGGTGCTCGGCCATGCGCCCGACGGTGGCGGCGTCGAACAGGTCGGTGTTGTAGCTCAGCGAGCCGTGCAGGCCGGCAGGGGTGGGTTGCAGCGACAGCGTGAGGTCGAACTTGGCGGAGCTGTCTCCAGCTTCCAGGGCGGAGAGCGTCAGGCCTCGCAGTGACAGCGAGGAGTCCGGCAGGTTCTGCACGGAGAACATGACCTGGAAGAGCGGAGTACGGCTCAGGTCGCGCTCGTGCTGGAGGACCTCGACCAGCTTCTCGAACGGCACCTCCTGGTGGGCATAGGCGCCCAGCGTGGTTTCCCGCACCTGGGCCAGCAGGGACGCGAAGGTGTCCGAGTCGGAGAACCGTGCGCGCAGGGCGAGCGAGTTGACGAAGAAGCCGATGAGGCCTTCCGTCTCCGTGCGGTTGCGGCCGGCGATGGGAGAGCCGACGACGAGGTCGTCCTGCCCCGAGTAGCGGTGCAGCAGCGTCTGCCACGCGGCGAGCAGCACCATGAAGAGGGTGGCGTTGTGCTCGCGGGCGAGCGCTTCCAGGCGTTGCCCCAGCTCGGCGGGAAGCGAGAAGGGATGCACCGCGCCCGCGAAGGTCTGGACGGGAGGTCTGGGCCTGTCGGTCGGCAGCTCCAGGGCCTGCGGGGCGCCGCCGAGCTGCTCCTTCCAGTAGCCGAGCTGCGCGTCGAGCATGTCGCCGCGCAGCCAGTCGCGCTGCCACACCGCGTAGTCGGCGTACTGCACCGGCAGCGGCGGGAGCTGGGGCTGCGTGCCAGTGGAGAAGGCCTCGTAGGCCGCCGCCAGCTCGCGCACCAGCACGCCCATGGACCAGCCATCGGAGACGATGTGGTGGGCATTGAGCAGCAGTACGTGGTCGTCGGACGTCAGGCGCAGCAGTGACGCGCGGAACAGCGGCCCACGAGAGAGGTCGAACGGGCGGACACCCTCCTGTGTGGCGAGCCGCAGGGCCTCGGCCTCGCGCTGCTCCGGAGCCAACGTGCCCAGGTCCACCACGGGCAGGTGGACGTCGGAGACTGGGTGGATGACCTGCACCGGCTCGCCCTGCTGGGAGGCGAAGGTGGTGCGCAGCGACTCATGGCGGCGGACGAGCGCATCCAGGGCGCACTCCAGCGCCGCGACCTCCAGCGCCCCGGTCAGCCGCACTGGAGAAGGCATGTTGTAGGCGGCGTTGCCGGGCTGGAGCTGGTCGATGAACCACAGGCGCTGCTGCGCGAAGGACAGCGGCAACACATGGGCGGACGCCGTGCGAGCCCTCAGCGGGGGCGCCTGGAGTCGGCCTTCCGCCGCACCCATGGACTCGAGTCGCGCGGCGAGGACGGCCACCGTGGACGCCTCGAAGAGGACGCGCAGCGGCAGCTCAACCCCCAGCTCGGAGCGCACGCGGGAGACGAGCTGCATGGCCAGCAGGGAGTGGCCGCCCAGCTCGAAGAAGTTGCCGGTGACGCTCACGCGCGGCAGCCGCAGGACGGCGGCGAACAGCTCCGCCAGCTTCGCCTCGGTGGGCGTGCGCGGTGCGATGTACTCCGCGTCCGGCGCGGCGGCGGACTCCGGCATGGGCAGCGCCTTGCGGTCCACCTTGGCGTTGGCGGTGAGGGGCAGGGTGTCCAGCCGCACCAGCGCGGAGGGCACCATGTACTCGGGCAGCCGCTGCTTCAGGGCCGCGCGCAGGGCGGCCAGGTCGAGCGACTCGGGCGCCGCGACGTAGCCCACCAGGCGCTTGTCGCCGGGGACGTCCTCGCGCACCAGCGCCACGGCCTGGCCCACCTCGGGGAAGGCCAGCAGGGCGGTTTCCACTTCCGCCAGCTCGATGCGGTAGCCGCGCACCTTCACCTGGGCGTCGGCGCGGCCGAGGAACTCCAGCACGCCGTCGTTGCGCCAGCGGGCCAGGTCGCCCGTGCGGTAGAGGCGGGCGCCCGGGACGCCGGAGAGGGCATCGGGGACGAAGCGCTCGGCGGTGAGGGCGGACTGCTCCACGTAGCCACGGGCCACGCCGTCGCCGCCGATGAACAGCTCGCCGACGATGCCAGCGGGCACGGGCTGGCCCGCCGCGTCGAGCACGTAGACGCGGGTGTTGCCGATGGGCTTGCCAATGGGCACGGCGGTGCCCACGTGGGCCACGTCCGTCATGCGGTGGCACGAGGCGAAGAGGGTGGTCTCCGTCGGGCCGTAGCAGGCCGTCACCGGAATCTTCAGCTCCTCGAGGACGCGGCGGACATGCGGCGCACTCACGACGTCGCCACCGGTGAGCAGCTGGCGCACGCCGCGCAGGGCGGACAGGTGGTTGTCCACCACCTGGGTGAAGAGGCCGGCGGTGAGGTGCAGCGTCGTGACGCCGTGCTTCACCAGCACCCGCTCCAGCTCGTGCACGTCGGAAGGCGAGTGCGGCGGGAAGACGACCAGGTGGCCGCCGTGCAGCAGCGGGGCCCACAGCTCCAGGGTGGAGGCATCGAAGGAGACCGGCGCGATGAGCAGGAACGTCTCATCCGGGCCCAGGTGCGCGTAGTCGACACCGAAGACGGTGCGCAGGACTGCCGCCTGCGGCGTGCCGACGCCCTTGGGGCGGCCCGTGGAGCCGGACGTGAAGTCGATGTACGCGAGGCTCTCGGGCATCCCCGCTGGGGGCGGCGCCGTGACAGGCTGCTCAGAGAGGTCTGTCTCCTCCAGCACCACGGTGGACAGTCCCTGGGTCGGCAGCTTTGGCAGCAGCTCACGGGTGGTGACGAGCACGCGGGGACGGGCGTCCTCCACCATGGCGGCGAGGCGCTCACGCGGGTAGCTGGAGTCGAGCGGGACATAGGCGCCGCCGGCCTTGAGGATGGCGACGAGGGAGACGATGAGCTCCACCGAGCGGTCCACGGCCAGCGCCACGCGCGAGTCGGTGGACACACCCAGGGCGCGCAGGTGCCACGCAAGCTGGTTGGCGCGCGCATCGAGCTGCCGGTAGGTGAGCTTCTGGCTTCCGAGCCCACTGGCGAGCTCCACGGCGACCTTGTCCGGGTAGCGGGCCACCACCTGCGCGAAGACTTCGGGCAGCGTGGAGCCGCGCGGGTACTCGGTGACGGTGGCGTTCCAGTCGACCAGGACCTGGTGACGCTCCTCGGCCGTCAGCATGGAGACGGACGCCAGGGGCGCCTCGGGCCGGGCAACCAGGGCCTCCACCAGCACGCGGAAGTGCTCCGCCATGCGCGTGGGCGTCGCCGCGTCGAAGAGGTCGGTGTTGTAGCCCAGCGAGCCGATGATGCCGTCAGCGGCCTCCGTCAGGTTCAGCTCCAGCTCGAACTTCGCGACGCGGTACTCGACCTCCACCGGACGCAGGGCCAGGCCCGGCAGCTCCAGCGCACCGTCTCCCGGCGCGTTCTGCAGGGCGAAGAGGACCTGGAAGAGCGGGGTGCGGCTCAGGTCGCGCTCGGGGCGCAGCTCCTCCACCAGCCGCTCGAAGGGCACGTCCTGGTGCGCGTACGCGCCCAGCGCCGTCTCCTTCACCTGCTTCAGCAGCTCGCGGAAGGACTGCGCTCCGGACACCTCGGAGCGCAGCACCAGCGTGTTGACGAAGAAGCCGATGAGCTCCTCCGTCTCCGCGCGCTGGCGACCGGCGACGGGTGTGCCGACGCAGATGTCCTGCTGTCCGCTGTAGCGGGCCAGCAGCGCCTGCCATGCGGCCAGCAGCACCATGAAGGGCGTGACGCCTTCACGCTGGCACAGGGCCTTGAGGGCCTGGGCCACGGCCTGGGGCAGGGCGACAGGGACGAAGGCGCCCCGGAACGTCTTCACCGGCGGGCGCACCTTGTCGGTGGGCAGCTGCAGCGGCGCGGCGCCCGCGAGGTGGTGGCGCCAGTACGCCAGCTGCGCGTCCAGCACCTCTCCCTGGAGCCACCCGCGCTGCCACATGGCGTAGTCGGCGTACTGCAGCGTCGGCTCGGGCAGCGGTGAGGACTGGCCCTGGCGGAAGGCGCCGTAGAGCGCCACCAGCTCGCGCACCAGCACGCCCATGGACCAGCCGTCCGAGATGACGTGGTGCATGTTGAGCAGCAGCACGTGCTCGGTCGGCGTCAGCTTCACCAGCACCGCGCGCAGCAGCGGGCCGGCGACGAGGTCGAAGCCCCGGGCCACCTCTTCGGCCAACAGCCGTCGAGCTTCGTCGGCCGCGGCCTCACCCTCATCGCTCAGGTCCACCACGCGTAGCGGCAGCGCGAAGGCGGGCGCGATGACCTGCAGGGGCTCGCCCTGCTGCTCACGGAAGGTGGTGCGCAGCGACTCATGGCGGCGCACCAGCTCCTCGAGGCTTCGTCGCAGGGCCTCCACGTCGAGTGCGCCCTCCAGCCGCACCGCCGTGGGGAGGTTGTACGTCGCGTTGCCGGGCTCAAGCTGGTCGAGCAGCCACAGCCGCTGCTGGGCGAAGGACACCGGCAGCGCCTCGCCCGTGCGCGGCACGGGGACCAGCGGTGGACCCTGGAACGCTCGTTCTCCAGGCTGCCTTGCCTCGAGCCGCGTGGCCAGGGCCGCGACGGTGGAGGCCTCGAAGAGGGCCCGCAGGGGCAGGTCCACCTCGAAGGCGGCGCGCACCCGGGAGACCAGCTGCGTGGCCAGCAGCGAGTGGCCTCCCAGCTCGAAGAAGTCGTCGTGGCGGCCCACCTTGTCCACACGCAGCACGCCGGCCCAGAGCGCGGCCAGCCGCTCCTCGGTGGGCGTGCGCGGAGGCTCGAAGGGGCGCAGCTCCGCCCGTGCGTCCGGCGCGGGCAGGGCCTTCCTGTCCACCTTCGCATTGGCCGTGAGCGGAAACGCATCCAGGCGCAGCAGCGCGGACGGCACCATGTACTCGGGCAGCCACTGCTGGAGGTGTGCCCGCAGGCCGCCCAGGTCCAGGCTGGCGTCGGCCGTGACGTAGCCCACCAGCCGCTTGTCGCCAGGCACGTCCTCGCGCGCCAGGGCCACCGCTTCGCGCACTCCCGGGAAGGCGAGCAGCGCGGCCTCGACCTCCGCCAGCTCGATGCGGAAGCCCCGCACCTTCACCTGGAAGTCCTTGCGGCCCAGGAACTCCAGCACCCCGTCCTGCCGCCAGCGCGCCAGGTCTCCCGTGCGGTACATGCGCGTGCCCGCGGTGGCGCCGAAGGGGTTGGGGATGAAGCGCTCCGCCGTCTGGGAGGGGTTGCGCACGTAGCCTCGCGCCAGGCCCTCGCCCCCGATGAAGACCTCTCCGGGGACTCCCACGGGCACCGGCTGCAGGTGCTCGTCCAGCAGGTACACCTGGGTGGCGGTGATGGGCGTGCCGATGGGAATGGCGGCGGGCACCTGCTCCGGCGACGTCATGCGGAAGCAGGAGGTGAAGAGGGTGCCCTCGGTGGGGCCGTAGCAGGCCGTCACCGGGATGCGCAGCGTCTCCAGCACACGGCGCACGTGAGGCGCGCTCACCACGTCGCCGCCGGTGAGCAGCTGCTTCACCGACTTCAAGCCGTGCAGGTGGCTGTCCACCATCTGCGAGAACAGGCCCGAGGTGAGGTGCAGGGTCGTGACGGAGTGCCGCTCCAGGACGGTGGCCAGCACGTCCAGGTCGCTGGGCGACGACGGAGGGAAGACGACGAGGCGGCCGCCGTTGAGCAGGGGGCCCCAGACCTCCAGAGTGGAGGCGTCGAACGAGATGGGCGCGATGAGCAGGAACGCGTGGTCCGCCGATACGTCCGCGTAGGGCGCGTTGCGCACGGTGCGCAGCACGGAGCGGTGGGTGATGGCGACGCCCTTGGGCCGGCCGGTGGAGCCGGAGGTGAAGTCGATATAGGCGAGGTGCTGGGGCGTCAGCGCCACGGAGGGCGCATGGCTGGGGTGGGCGGAGGTGTCCAGCTCATCGACCCTCACCACGAGCAGCGTGGCTCCGGCGGGAATCGAGTCCTCCAGCGCCGACGACGTGAGCAGGAGGACGGGCTGGGCATCCTCGAGCATGAAGGCCAGGCGCTCGCGGGGATACGAGGTGTCCAGCGGCAGGTACGCACCGCCCGCCTTGAGGATGGCCAGCAGGGAGACGATGAGCTCGACGGAGCGGTCCAGGGCCAGGGCCACGGGCGCATCGGCCCGGACGCCTCGGGCAATCAGCAGGTGCGCGAGCCGGTTGGCGGCGGCGTCGAGCTGGGAGTAGGTGAGCCGCTGCTCACCGAACTCCAGGGCCACGGCGTCGGGCCGCGACGCAACGACGCGGGAGAAGACCTCCGGCAGCGTGGAGTCCGAGGGGAAGGTGGACGAGGCGCTGTTGAAGTCGGTGAGGACGGCGCGCAGCTCGTCTCCGGGGAGCAGGGGCAGCCGTTGGACGGGCGAGCCCGGCTGACCCAGCAGGGCCTCCACGAAGTGCGCGTAGTAGCGCGCAAGGCGCCGGGCGGTGGCCGGAAGGAAGAGGTCGGCGTTGTAGACGAGCACGCCGCTGAAGCCCTCTGCATAGTCGGCCAGGTCGAGCTCCAGCTCGAACTTCGCGGCCGTGGTCTCCACTCCCGCCAGGGGATGGATGGTCAGCGCCGACTCCCGGCTGTCGGGGAGCGGCATGTTCTGGAGCGCGAAGAAGACCTGGAAGAGCGGCGCGCGGCCCAGGTCTCGCGCGGGATGAAGCTCCTCGACCAGCTTCTCGAAGGGCACGTCCTGATGGGAGTACGCCCCCAGGGTCGCCTCGCGCACGCGGCCGAGCAGCTCGCGGAACGAAGGGGCACCGTCCAGGCGGGCGCGGATGGCGAGCGTGTTGACGAAGAAGCCGATGAGCCCTTCCAGCTCGGAGAAGCGGCGGCCTGCGATGGGCGAGCCGATGACGACGTCCTGCTGCCCGCAGTAGCGCGCGAGCAGCGCCTGGAAGGCGCCCAGCAAGGCCATGAAGGGGGTGACGCCCTCCTGCTGACAGAAGGCGCGGAGTGCATCGGACACCGGACGCGACAGCCGCACGGGCACCGAGGCGCCCTGGAAGGACAGGACCGGAGGCCTCGGGAAGTCGGTGGGCAGCTCCAGCGCGCGAGGGGCACCCTCCAGGTGCTTGCGCCACCAGGCGAGCTGCGAGTCCAGCACCTTCCCCTGGAGCCACTCGCGCTGCCAGACGGCGACGTCGGCGTACTGCAGCGCTGGCTCGGGCAGCGGCGATGGCTGGCTGATGCGGAAGGCCTCGTAGAGCGCGGCCATCTCACGCACCAGCACACCCATGGACCAGCCGTCGGAGACGATGTGGTGCATCGTCAGCAGCAGGGCGTGCCGCGTGTCCTCCAGCTTCAGCAGGGTGGCGCGCAGCAGCGGGCCATTGGCAAGGTCGAAGGGACGCGAGGTCTCCTGCTGCGCCAGGTGGAGCGCCGCCTGCTCGCGGTCCTCGCGCCCGCTCAGGTCCACCGCCGCCAGCGGGAAGGGCTTCGCCGGATGGATGACCTGGATGGGAGCGCCGCCCTCGTCACGGAAGCTGGTGCGCAGCGCCTCGTGGCGACGCACGACCTCCGTGAAGGCGCGCTCCAGGGCCACCGCGTCCAGCGGGCCCTCCAGGCGCAGGGCGACGGGGATGTTGTAGCTGGCCGCACCGGGCTGGAGCTGGTCGAGGAACCACAGGCGCTGCTGCGCGAAGGACAGCGGCAGCGCGCCTTCTCTCGACACGGGGCGCGGTGGAGGCAGGCTGGGGCCTCCGCCCGACACCAGCGCCTGGTCCACCATGCGAGCGAGGGCCTCCAGCGTGGGGGCCTCGAAGAGCATGCGCAGCGGCAGGTCGATGCCGAAGTGGGTGCGCATGCGAGAGATGGCCTGGGTGGCGATGAGCGAGTGGCCCCCCAGCTCGAAGAAGCCGTCGTGGATGCCCACGCGAGAGACGCCCAGCAGCGCGCTCCACTGCTCGGCCAGGGCCTGCTCCGTCGCGGTGCGCGGGGCCACGAAGTCGCGGTGCACCTCGGTGGAGGCGTCCGGTGCGGGCAGGGCCTTGCGGTCCACCTTGCCGTTGGGCGTCAGCGGCATGGCATCCAGGCGCATCAGCGCGGTGGGCACCATGTACTCGGGCAGCCGCTCGCGCAGGTACTGGCGAAGCTCCTCCACCTCGACGGACTGGCCGGGAGCGGGCACGGCGTAGCCCACCAGTCGCTTGCCCAGGGGGCCGTCCTCGCGCACCACCACCACCGCGTCGCGCACGGCGGGGTGGGAGGCGAGGGCGGACTCCACCTCACCCAATTCGATGCGGAAGCCCCGCACCTTCACCTGCGTGTCCACGCGGCCCAGGAAGTCCAGCTCGCCGCTGGCGCGCCACTTCACCCTGTCTCCGGTGCGGTACAGGCGCGCGCCGGGCTCGGTGCTGAAGGGGTGGGGTACGAAGCGCTCGGCGGTGAGGCCAGGGCGGCCGAGGTAGCCGCGCGCCACGCCCACGCCGCCCAGGTACAGCTCTCCCGGGACGCCCACGGGCACCGGCTGCAGGCCCGCGTCCAGCACGTACGCTTCCACGTTGGCCAGGGGCCGGCCGATGGAGGGTGGCTTGCCGTCCGCCTCGCAGACGGTGAGGGTGGCCACCACGGTGCCCTCGGTGGGGCCGTAGGTGTTGAGGAAGCGGCGGCCCGGACTCCAGCGGGCAACGACGTCCGCCGAGCACGCCTCACCGCCGGAGATGACGGTGCGCAGCGCGGGCAGGCCCGTCGCCTCGGTGAGGGCCAGGGCCGCGGGCGTGAGGCTGACGGCGGTAATGGCGTGCTCTGCCAGGAAGGCGTGCAGGGGCTGGCCCGGCATCAGCTTCTCGAGCGGAGCCAGGTACAGGGTGCCGCCGGCGCACAGGGTGGTGAAGATTTCCTCCACCGAGATGTCGAAGCCCAGGTTGGCGAACTGGAGCATCCGCGTGCCGGGGCCGACCTCGTAGGCCAGCGCCTCGTGGGCGACGAGGTTGCACACGCCGCGGTGCTCGACGAGCACGCCCTTGGGCTGGCCCGTGGAGCCGGAGGTGTAGATGACGTAGGCGGTGTTGCGCGCGGTGACACCACTCTCCACCGGCTCGCCACCCTCCGCCGCCGGAGCGTCCAGCAACACCACGTGCGCGGGAGGCCGGGAGAAGCGCGCGAGCATGGACTGCTGCGTCACCAGCGCGCGTGCGCCCGAGTCCTCCAGCATGAAGGCCAGGCGCTCCCGCGGCAGCGACGGGTCCAAAGGCAGGTACGCGCCACCGGCATGGAGGATGCCCAGCAGGCCCACCACCAGCTCCAGGGAGCGCTCCACGCAGAGGCCGACGATGGACTCGGGGCCCACGCCGTCGCGACGCAGGCGGTGCGCCAGGGCATTGGCCCGGCGCTCCAGCTCCGCGTACGTCAGGTGCTGCCCGTCCACCACGGCCGCCACCGCCTCCGGGGCCCGCCGGGCCTGCTCGCGGATGAGCCCGCCCAGCGTGGCGCCGTCCGGGAACTCCGCCCGAGCGCCGCTCCACTCCCTCAACAGCCGGTGCCGCTCGTCCTTGCCGAGCAGGGAGACGTGCGACAGCCGCGCCTCGGGCCTCGCCACCATGGAGGCGACGAAGTGGTGCAGGTGCGCCAGGAGGCGCTCGGCGGTGGCCGACTCGAACAGCTCGGCGTCGTACTCCAGCGCGCCGCGGAAGCCCTCGGGCTCCTCGGTGAAGGCGAGCGTCAGGTCGAACTTCGCCGCCTGGTCCGACAGCTCCACCGGGCGCACCGTCAGTCCCGGCAGCTCCAGCGTCGCCTTCTCCAGGTTCTGCATCATGAACATGACGCGGAACAGCTGCCCCCGGCCTGCCTGCGGCGCCTGGAGGTGCTCGAAGGGCACATGCTGGTGCGCGAAGGCGTCCAGCGCGCTCTGCTTCACGCGGCCCAGCAGCTCGCGCACCGTGGGGTCCCCGGACAGCCGGGTGCGCAGCACCAGGGTGTTGAGGAAGAAGCCCACCAGGCCCGCCACCTCCACTTCCTCACGGCCGGCACTGGGCGAGCCGACGACGATGTCGTCCTGCCCGGAGTGGCGGCCGAGCACCACCTGGAAGGCGGCCAGCAGCGCGTTGAAGGGCGTGACGCCCTCGCGCCGGCACAGCTCCGTCAGCGCGGTGGACAGCTCCCGGGGAAGTCGCAGCTCCGCATGGCCCGGCAGGTGCCTGGGGTGGCGAGGCCGGGGGAAATCGGTGGGCAGCTCCAGCTCGGGCGCGCCGGAGAGCTGCTGTCGCCACCACTGGAGCTGCGTCTCCAGCGTCTCGCCCTTCAGCCAGTCGCGCTGCCAGGCGGCGAAGTCGCCGTACTGGAGGGGCAGCTCCGGCAGCGGTGAGGGCTGTCCCACGCGGAAGGCGGGGTAGAGCACCGCCACCTCGCGCACCAGCACGCCCAGGGACCAGCCGTCCGAGATGATGTGGTGCAGCGTCAGCACCAGCAGGTGCCGTGCCGCTCCCAGCTTCAGCAGCGAGGCGCGCAGCAGCGGTCCCCGGGCGAGGTCGAAGGGACGCGCCGCCTCCACGCTGGCCATCCGGAGCGCCTGGGCCTCCGCATCCTCGTGGCCGCTGAGGTCCACCATCGCCAGTGGCACGGCGGCAGGTGCGCCGATGACCTGGACGGGTGTGCCACCCTCGTCGCGGAAGGTGGTGCGCAGCGCCTCATGACGGCGCACCAGCTCCGTGAGGACGCGCTCCAGGACGGGGACGTCCAGCGCGCCCTCCAGGCGCAGCGCCATGGGGAGGTTGTACGCGGACGTGCCGGGCTCGAGCTGGTCGAGGAACCACACGCGCTGCTGGGCATATGACAGCGGCGGCGCCAGTCCTGGCGGCCGGCGGGCCGGAGCGGGCGGAGCGTTGCGGACCGCCCGTTGCTGGAGCTGCTTCGCCAGCAGGGCGCGCTTCTCCGGGCTCATCGCCGCGATCTTCTTCTTGATGTCGCTCATGGAATGACTCGATTGAACCGCTACGCGCTCAGGACGCTCGGGGCCCGTGGCTCGCCCGGCTTCGCGTCCGAGACAATCTGTCCGGACTCGATGCGGACGAGGCGGTCCGCGAGGTGGAAGTAGCGGTCATCGTGGCTGATGACGACCACCGCCTTCCCGCGCGCCTTCAGGTCCTGGAGGACCTGCCGGTAGAAGACTTCCTTGAACTGGGGATCCTGGTCGGCGGCCCACTCGTCGAACAGGTAGATGGGGCGGTCCTCCAGCCAGGCAACCAGCAGCGCCAGCCGCTTGCGCTGCCCCTGGGAGAGGGCCACCGTCGACAGCTGGCCGTCGTCGCCAATGCGCACCTTCTTGTCCAGGTGCAGCCGCTCCAGGTACCCGCGGGCCTCGCGCAGCAGCTCGGGCGAGGCCTGCCCCGGCAGCCGCTCGAAGAGGCAGAAGTCGAAGAAGACGGCGGCGAAGCGCTGGCGGTAGTCGGCCAGGCCCTCCGGGGGCACCGGCACGCCGTCCATGCGCAGCTCTCCGCCCTCCGGCGCGTACAGCCCGCTGAGCGCCTTCGCCAGCGTCGTCTTGCCGCTGCCGTTGCCCCCCACGATGAAGAGCAGCTCGCCACGCCGCAGCGACAGGTGGATGGGGCCCAGCGTGAACTGCTCACCGTCGCGCTCGTTGCGGTAGGTGTGGGTGACGCCCACCAACTCCAGCTGCTCGAAGGGCCGCGGCGGCTCCTGCGTGACTTCGGGCAGCGCCCCCACGGGGCCGTGCTCGCCCGCCAGGTCCAGGCCCATCTTCTCGATTTGCGCCAGGGCCACCTCGGCGCGGCGCAGGCTGGGGTACAGGCTGGAGACGACGCTGAGCGGCTGCTGGAGGTACAGCACGACCAGCACCGCGCCCACCAGCTCCGTCTGCGTCAGGGTGGTGAGACGGGGCCCCGCCCACAGCAACAGGCCGATGGTGACGGTGTAGAGGGAGATGCCCCAGCTGCTCGCGATGGAGAAGAGGTCGTCACTGCGCAGGAACTCCCGGCGCACCGCCTGGGCGGTGGGGGAGAGGTCCTTGTCGAAGAAGTCCCGGCCGCGCTGGCGGTTGAGCCGCAGCTCCTTGCCGCCGTTGAACAGGGCGTTGAAGTGCCGGAACATCGTGATGGTCTCTTCGCGGGCCCGCCACTGGTAGCGGCCGGCGGCGTTGGCCAGCAGCGCGTAAGTGAGCTGCCCCACCACCATGAGGCCCAGGGCCACCAGGAAGAGGACCCACGACAGCCAGCCCAGGTAGACGAGGCCGCTGAGGACGACGGCGGCGCCGATGAAGATCTCCGGCAGCACCATGACGCCCGCGCCCAGCGTCTGGATGTCCTGGCTCAGCGAGCTCAGCATCCGGTGGGCGCCGGCCTCCTCCAGCTTTCGCAGCGACGTGGTCAGCAGGTGCCGGCCGAGCCACAGGCGCAGGTCCAGCAGGATGCCCTGCTGCAGCCGGTTGAGCACCAGCTGCGAGCCCATGCGCAGCAGCAGCGCGCCCAGCGTCAGCCCCAGGAAGGGCAGGAGGATGCGGTCCAGCCCGCCTTCCTTCCCCTGCGTCAGCACGCCGTTGATGAGGGCCAGCAGCGCCGTGCTGGCCGCGCCCGACAACAGCCCGAAGACCACCGTGAGCAGGGCCAGCCGCTTCGACTTGCGCAGCAGGATGAGGAAGATGTTCATGACTGGCCTCCTGCCGCGTTGATGTCGTCGACCAGTTGGCCCAGCTCGGCGTCGTCCATGCCTTCGGACAGGGCTTCCAGCAGCACCAGCGTCATGCCCTCCACGGTGGGCTGCTCGAAGAGGCCTCGCACGGGCAGCTTCACCCCGAAGATGGAGCGCACGCGCATGAGGAGCTCGGTGGCGAGCAGCGAGTGGCCGCCCAGCTCGAAGAAGCTGTCGTGGATGCCCACGCGCTCCACGCGCAGCACCTCCGCCCACAGGTCCGCCACCTGCTGCTCCAGGTCGTCACGAGGCGCCACGTAGGTGCGCTGCACGACAGGGGCATCCAGGGTCGCCAGGGCCCGGCGGTCCAGCTTGCCGTTGGCGGTGCGGGGCAGCGACTCCACCCGCACCAGCGGCGAGGGCACCATGTAGTCCGGGAGCCGCTGCTGGAGGTGCGAGCGCAGGGCCTCCACGTCCAGCCCGGCGTCCGCCGCGACATAGCCCAGCAGCTGCGCGTCACCCGGCGAGTCCTGCCGCACCAGGGCCGCGGCCTCGCGGACGCCCGCGAAGGCCAGGAGCGCGGCCTCGATTTCGCCCAGCTCGATGCGGAAGCCGCGCAGCTTCACCTGGAAGTCGGTGCGGCCCAGGAAGTCCAGCGTGCCGTCGTTCCTCCAGCGCGCCAGGTCTCCGGTGCGGTACATGCGGCCGCCGGCCACGCCGGAGAACGGGTCCGGCACGAAGCGCTCGGCGGTGAGCTCCGGGCGGCCGAGGTAGCCGCGCACGACGCCGTCACCGGCGATGTACAGCTCGCCCGGGGCGCCCGGCACCGTGGGCTGGCCCTGAGCGTCCAGCACGTACAGGCGCGTGTTGGCGATGGGCGCGCCGATGGAGACGGTGGCGGGGAGCTCGGCGCGGGTGACGGCGTGGGTGGAGGACCAGACGGTGGTCTCCGTCGGCCCATACATGTTGGTGAGCGTGGCGGAGGGCAGGGCCTCTCGCAGGCTCTTCGCCAGGAGGCCGGACAGCGCCTCGCCTCCGACGAGCAGGTGCCGCAGCCCGCCCAGTGCGGCGATGGACTCCGGGGCCAGGACCAGGGTGCGCGCGAAGGACGGCGTGCACTGGAGGTGGGTGATGGGGTGGCGGCGCAGCACCTCGGGAAGGGCGGGCGCGGTCCCCTCGCGGGCGGCGGCCTGCTCGTCGTGGAGGACGACGTGGAACCCGCGCGCCAGCGTCCACAGCAGCTCCAGCACGGAGATGTCGAAGGAGATGCTGGTGACGGCCAGCCACGTGCCGGGCGCACTGCCGCCCAGCAGCGAGTCCATGGCGCCGAAGAAGTTGGCGGCGGTGCCATGGGGCACCATGACGCCCTTGGGCCGGCCCGTGCTGCCCGAGGTGTAGATGACGTACGCCAGGTTCTCAGCACCCGTGGCGCCGGAGGTGGTGGCGGGCGCCTCGTCTCGTGCCTCGTCGACCCGCACCACCTGGACGCCCTCCGCCGGCAGCAGGCCGGTGAGGTGCGGCTGGGTGACGAGCACGCGGGCGCCGGAGTCCTGGAGCATGTACGCCAGGCGCTCGGCGGGGTAGCTCGGGTCCAGGGGGAGGTAGGCGCCTCCCGCGTGGAGGATGGCGAGCATGCCGACGACCAGGTCCGGCGAGCGCTGGACGCACAGGCCCACGGGCACATCCGGGCGGACGCCCTGCGCCTGGAGGCGGCGCGACAGGCGCAGGACCCGCTCCTGGAGCTGGCGGTAGGTGAGCCGCTCGTCACCGGAGGTGAGCGCGGGCGCGTCCGGCGTGCGTGTGGCCTGCGCTTCGAACTGCTGGTGGAGGCAGGCGGCGTCGTAGTCCCGGGTGGTGGCGTTCCACTCCACGAGCATGCGCTGACGCTCCGTGCCCGAGAGCAGGGACAGCGAGGACAGGGGCTGCTCCGGCCTCTCCACCACCTCGCGCAGCAGCGCCTGGAGGTGGCCCAGCATGCGGGCCGCGGTGTCCGCGTCGAAGAGGTCCGCGTTGTAGACGAGGCTCGCGAGGAGCCCGTCCGGCGTCTGGTCGAAGTTCAGCAGCAGGTCGAACCGGGCCGTGTCCGCGGACGCCCCGAAGGGCCGGGCCGTGAGGCCGGGCAGGCGCAGCTCCTGCTCGGGCGTGTTCTGCAGGCTGAGCATCACCTGGAAGAGGGGCGAGCGGCTGAGGTCGCGCTCGGGCTTGAGCTCCTCGACGAGCTTCTCGAACGGCACGTCCTGGTGCGCGTAGGCGCCGAGCGCCACCTCGCGCATGCGGCCGAGCAGCTCGCGAAACGTCGAAGCGCCGCCGAGCTTCGTGCGCAGCACCAGCGTGTTGACGAAGAAGCCGATGAGGCCCTCGGTCTCCGCGCGGGTGCGGCCGGCAATGGGCGAGCCGACGCAGATGTCGTCCTGGCCGGAGTAGCGCGAGAGCACGAGCTGCCAGGCCGCCAGCAGCACCATGAACGGCGTGGCCCCCTCGCGCTGCCCCAGCGCCTCCAGCGCCCCGGCCAGCTCGCGGGGCAGGCGCGAAGCGTGCGTGGCGCCGCGGTTCGTCTGCACGGCCGGGCGCGGCCTGTCCGTGGGCAGCTCCAGCGCGCGCGGTGCGCCGGAGAGCTGGTGCCTCCAGTAGGAGAGCTGGGACTCCAGCGCGTCGCCCTGGAGCCAGCTGCGCTGCCAGACGGCGTAGTCCGCGTACTGGATGGGCAGCGGAGGAAGCTGGGGAAGGGTGCCGCGGGCGAAGGCGCCGTACAGCGCGCCCACCTCGCGGATGAGCACACCCACGGACCAGGCGTCGGAGACGATGTGGTGCATCGTCACCAGGAGCACATGGTCCTCGGCGCCCAGCCGCAGCAGGGTGGCTCGCATCAGCGGGCCGGTGCCCAGGTCGAAGGGCCGCAGGGCCTCTTCCAGGGTGACACGCAGGGCCTCGGCCTCGCGGTCCGCGTCGGGCAGCGCGCTCAGGTCCACCCGCGTCAGGGGCTGCGTGGCCTCCGGGGTGATGACCTGCACCGCGCCTTCCGGGGTGGCCTGGAAGGTGGTGCGCAGCGACTCGTGCCGGAGGAGCAGCGCCTCGAAGGTGCGCTCCAGCGCGGCGACGTCCAGCGGGCCCTGGAGGCGGAGGGCCGCCGGCAGGTTGTACTGCGTATCGCCCGGAAGGAGCTGGTCCAGGAACCACAGGCGCTGCTGCGCGAAGGACAGCGGCAGCGGGCCTGCCCTGGGCACGGGAGCGAGCGGGGGCACCGCGAGGCTCCGCGTGGCCTGCTCCACGCGCGGGGCGAGCGCCGCCAGCGTGGGCGCCTCGAAGAGCTCCCGCAGGGGGAGCTCCACGCCGAAGGCGGCCCGCAGGCGCGTCACCAGCTGCGTGGCCAGCAGCGAGTGGCCGCCCAGCTCGAAGAAGTCGTCGTGGACTCCGACGCGCTCGACGTGCAGCAGGTCCGCCCACATCGCGGCGAGCTGCTCCTCCAGGGGACTCCGCGGGGCCACGTACTGCCGCGCCTGGGCTTGCGGCCCTCCATCCGGCGGGGGCAGGGCCTTGCGGTCCACCTTGCCGTTGGGCGTGAGCGGCAGCTTCTCCAGCACGGCAACGGCCGAAGGCACCATGTGCTCCGGCAGGCGCTGCTTGAGGGACTGGCGCAGGGCGGCCACGTCCAGCGTGTCACCTTCCCCGGCCACCACGTACGCCACCAGCCGCCTGTCCCCGGGGGCGTCCTCGCGCACGGTGGCCACGGCCTCGCGCACGGACGGGTGCTGGAGGAGGGCGGACTCCACCTCGCCTGGCTCGATGCGGAAGCCTCGCAGCTTCACCTGCTCGTCGAGGCGGCCCAGGTACTCCAGCGTGCCGTCGGCCCGCCAGCGGGCCTTGTCGCCCGTGCGGTAGAGGCGGGCGCCCGGGGTGGCGGCGAAGGGGTTGGGGAGGAAGCGCTCGGCGGTGAGCGCGGACTGGCCGAGGTAGCCTCGCGCCAGGCCCACGCTGTCCACGCACAGCTCACCGGGCACGCCGGGCGGCACGGGCCGCAGCGCCGCGTCCAGCACGTACACCCGCACGTTGGCCCAGGGCCGGCCGATGGTGAGGCGCGCTCCGGGCCGCAGTGGCTCGGAGAGCGTCGCGCACACCGTGACTTCGGTGGGGCCATAGGCGTTGAGCAGCCGCACCCGGCCGCCCCAGCGCTCCACCAGCTCCGGCGTGCAGGCCTCGCCCGCGGAGAGGAGGGTCTCCAGCGTCGGGAAGTCCTCCGGCTCGAGCTGCGCCAGCACGGACGGCGTGAGGGTGACGGCGGTGACGGCCTCTTCGCGCAGCAGGGTGCGCAGGGGCGCGCCGGGCATCAGCCGCTCGCGCGGCGCGAGCACCAGCGTGGCGCCCGCCAGCAGCGCGCCGAAGATCTCCGCCACCGAGGCGTCGAAGCCGAAGGCGGCGTACTGGAGCACCCGGCTGTCGGGCCGGAAGCCGTGCTCGCGCGCGGCGGTGAGGCCCGTGTTGCACAGGCCGCGGTGCTGCAGCAGCGTGCCCTTGGGCCAGCCGGTGCTACCCGACGTGTAGATGATGTAGGCCAGGTTGCCCGCGTCGGTGCGGGACTCGGGCGCGGACGTGGGCCGTGCCGAGATGAGGGCCGCCTCCGCGTCCAGCAGCACGAGCTGCTCGCCGCCGGAGGGCAGCTCATCGGCGATGGCCTCGGTGGTGACGAGCACGGGCGCGGCGCAGTCGCGCAGCATGTACGTCAGGCGCTCCACCGGGTAGCTCGGATCCATGGGCACCCAGGCCCCACCCGCCTTGAGGATGCCGAGGATGGCGACGACCATGTCGAGCGAGCGCTCCACACAGAGGGCCACGGCGACCTCGGGCCGGACCCCCAGGGCGCGCAGGTGGTGCGCGAGCTGGTTGGCCCTCGCGTCGAGCTGGGCGTAGGTGAGGGCCTGCTTCTCGAAGCGGACGGCGATGGCCTCGGGCGTGCGCGCCGCCTGGGCCTCGAAGAGCTGGTGCGCGCAGGCGTCGCGCGGGAAGTCCCGGTCCGTCGCGTTCCAGTCGGAGAGCACCTGACGCAGCTCGGCCTCGGACATGAGCGGCAGCGTGGCCAGCGGAGCCTCGGGGCGGGCGGCCGCGGCCTCCAGCACCGTGCCCAGGTTGTGCATCAGCCGGTCGATGGTCGCCGCCTCGAAGAGGTCGGTGCGGTACTCACAGGCGCACTCCAGGCCGCGGGCGGTCTCCGTCACGGACAGGGTGAGGTCCAGGCGCGAGGTGCCCACGTCGGCGGCTTCCGGGCGCAGGGTGAGGCCGGGGACGGCCAGCTCGGCGGCGGGCTGGTTCTGCAGCACCAGCTTCACCTGGAAGAGCGGGGCGTGGCCCTGGCTGCGCTCGGGGTTGAGCACCTTGACCAGCTCCTCGAAGGGCAGGTCCTGGTGGGCATAAGCACCGAGCGTGGCGGCGCGGACGCGGCCGAGCAGCTCCCGGAACGAGGGACTGCCGTCCAGCCGTGCGCGCAGCGCGAGCTGGTTGATGAAGAAGCCGATGAGGCCCTCCGTCTCCGCCCGGTTGCGGTTGGCGATGTCGGTGCCGACGACGAAGTCCTCCTGGCCGGAGTAGCGGGACAGCACCACCTGGAAGCCGGCGAGCAGCGCCATGAAGAGGGTGGTGCCCTCGCGGCGGCCGAGCGCATGGAGTGAGTCCACCAGTGCACGCGGCAGCACGCGCTCATGGCGGGCGCCGCGGAAGCCCTGTGTGGCCGGGCGGGGGAAGTCGGTGGGCAGCTCCAGCACGGGTGGCGCACCGGCGAGGTGCTCGCGCCACCAGGAGAGCTGCGACTCCAGCGCCTCGTCTCGCAGCCAGCCCCGCTGCCAGGCCGCGTAGTCCGCGTACTGCACGGGCAGCTCGGGCAGCGGCGAGGCACGGCCCTCTCGGAAGGCCGCGTAGAGCGCCGCCGACTCGCGCACCAGCACGTCCATGGACCAGCCGTCCGAGACGATGTGATGCAGCATCAGCACCAGCAGGTGCCGGGAGTCGGACAGCCGCAGCAGCGTGGCGCGCAGCAGCGGCCCGCGCTCCAGGTCGAACGGGCGGCGCACCTCTTCGTGGGCGAGGCGACGGGCTTCGCCCTCACGGTCGCTCTCGGGCAGGACGGACAGGTCCACCACTGTCAGCGGCAGGCGCGGAGGCAGGTGGATGACCTGGACCGGGCCCGCCACGTCCTTGAAGGTCGTGCGCAACACCTCGTGCCGGCGCACCAGCTCCGTGAGGCTGAGCTCCAGCGCGCCCGTGTCCAGCGTGCCTTCCAGCCAGAGCACGGAGGGCATGTTGTAGAAGGGGCTGCCCGGCTCCAGCCGGTCGAGGAACCACAGGCGCTGCTGCGCGAAGGACAGCGGCAGCGGCCCGTCGCGGCGCACGGGCACCAGCGGCGGCGCCAGCGCGACGGCCTTCGAGCTCCGTGCCAGGGCTTCCATCCGGGCAGCGAGCCCGGCCACGGTGGGCGCCTCGAACAAGTCTCTCAGCGGAAGGTCCACCCCCACGGCACCGCGCACCCGCGACGCCACCTGGGTGGCCAGCAGCGAGTGGCCGCCCAGTTCGAAGAAGTTGTCCGTGGCCCCCACGCGCGTGAGGCCGAGCACCTGGGCGAAGACGCCGGCGAGCAGCTCCTCCATGGGCGTGCGAGGGGCCACATAGGCGGTGCCGGTCTCCACCGAAGCGTCAGGAGCCGGCAGCGCCCTGCGGTCCAGCTTGCCGCTGGGCAGCAGGGGAAGCGCCGGCAGCGGGACGATGGCCGAAGGCACCATGTACCCGGGCAGTCGCCTCGCCAGCGCGGCCCGCAGCTCAGCGGTGTCGAGCCCGGCGCCCGCGGTGGGCACGACGTAGGCCACCAGTCGCGCGCCCGAGGGGGCGTCCTCCCTCAGCACGGCGGTCGCCTCGACCACCGCGGGCGAGACTCGGAGGGCCGCCTCGACTTCGCCCAGCTCGATGCGGAAGCCGCGCAGCTTCACCTGGGAGTCGATACGCCCCAGGTACTCCAGCGTGCCGTCCGCACTCCAGCGGACCTTGTCGCCGGTCCGGTACAGGCGCTCTCCCGGCGTGGGGGCGAAGGGGTGGGGAACGAAGCGCTCCGCGGTGAGCGCGGGCTGGCCCAGGTAGCCGCGCGCCAGGCCCATGCCACCCACGTAGAGCTCGCCGGGCACGCCCACGGGCACGGGCCGGCCGCTGGCGTCGAGGACGTAGATCTGGGCGTTCGCCACCGGGCGGCCAATGGAAACCACGTCCTCCGGCGCCGCGTCCTCCAGGAGCAGGCAGGTGGCGTCGATGGTGGTCTCGGTGGGGCCGTAGTTGTTGGACAGCCGCGTCCGCGGCAGCGCCTCGCGCAGGCGGGACACCAGCGAGGCCGGGAGGGCCTCGCCGCCGGAGAGCAGCCAGCGCAGGTGCGTGGCTCCGGCCAGCGCGCCCGCGTCCAGCAGCACCCGCAGCAGCGAGGGCACTGCCTGCATCACGGTGATGCGCTCACGCTCCAGGACCTGGGCGAGGGCCGAGGGGTCCCGATGCGCAGCGGATGGGGCCAGCACGAGCGTGGCGCCGGAGACGAGCGTGGAGAAGACCTCCGCGACGGAGGCATCGAAGCTCCACGAGGCGAGCTGCAGCTGCCGGTCCCCTGCGTCCAGCCCGTAGGTGGCGACCATCCACGCGGTGTGATTGGCCAGGGAGCGGTGGGAGATGAGCGTTCCCTTCGGCCGGCCCGTGGTGCCCGACGTATAGAGCACATACGCCAGGTGGGACGAATCACCCGGCGCGGGCAGGTCGCCCGCCGGCTCGGTGGCCGCGTGCTCCAGCTCGGCGTCCAGGTCGAAGACGCGCACGCGGCCGGAGGACGCCCGCGGGTCCGGGATGCCGCGAGTCAGCAGCAGCGCGGCGCCCGAGTCCTCCAACATGAGGGCGAGCCGCTCCGCCGGATAGGAGGAGTCCAACGGCAGCCAGGCGCCACCTGCCTTGAGCACGGCCAGCAGGGCGATGACGGCCTCGGGCGAGCGCTCCAGCTGCAGGCCTACGAGGACCTCGGCGCTCACGCCCGCCAGGCGCAGGCGCCGAGCGAGCTGGTTGGCACGCTGGTTCAGCTCCCGGTAGCTGAGGTGCGAGGTGCCATCGGTGACGGCGGGCGCCTCCGGAGTCCGGACCGCCTGTGCCTCGAAGAGGGCCGGCACGCACGACTCCCCGGTGTCCCGGCGGGGGCTGTTCCACGCAACGAGGACGCGCTGACGCTCCTCCGCTGTCAGCAGCGTGACGTCGCGCAGCTGTCCGGCCTCGCGCGCGGTCAGCTCCTCCAACGCAAGACGCACGTGGCCCAGCAGCCGCGAGGCCGTCTCCTCGTCATGGCGGGCGGTGTTGTACGCGAGCTGCAGTTCCAGCTCGTTGCCCGGAATGGCCGTCAGCAGCAGCGGGTAGTTGGTGCGCTCTCGCATGCGCACGTCCGTCACCGTCACGCCCAGGCTGCGCTCCCGCAGCGCCGCGTCCACCGGGTAGTTCTCGAAGACGAAGAGGCTCTCGAACAGCGGCGTGCCGCGCGGCACCTGGCTCCAGGACTGCACCTGCACCAGGGGGCAGTGCTCGTGCTGGCGCAGCTCCACCTGATGGGCCTGGAGCTGTCGCAGCCAGGGCACCACTCCGGCATCCGGCTCCACCCGCACGCGCGCCGGAAGCGAGTTGATGAAGAGGCCGACCAGCTCCTCCACGCCCGGCAGCTCCGCTGGACGCCCGGAGACGGTGACGCCGAAGACCACGTCCTCCTCGCCGCTGTAGCGCTGGAGGACCAGCGCCCAGGCCGCCTGGACCAGTGTGTTGAGCGTCAGCTCGTGGCGCCGGGCGAAGGCCTGGAGCCCTGAGGTGGTGGCCGAGGGCAGCCGCAACGACAGCTCGCGGCCCTCCGCGGCTCCAGATTCGGGCGTCGCGCGGGCGGCGGGCAGCGGCGTGGGGGCGGTGATGCCCTCCAGCGTCTTGCGCCACCAGGACTCCGAGCGCGCCGGCTGCTGCTGCCGCAGCCATGAGGCGTAGGCATGGTGCGAGGGCACGGGCTCCAGTCGTGGCACCTGCCCGCGCGACAGGGCCGCGTACGCGGTGAACAGCTGCTGCAGCACCCGGCCCATGCTCCAGCCGTCCAGCAGCAGGTGATGGAAGCTCCAGGCGCAATGCCAGGCGCTCTCGCCCAGGCGGATGAGCGCCACGCGCAGCAGCGGCGCCTGTCGCAGCTCGAAGGGCCGGGTGCGCTCTCCCTCGAGGAATGCCTCGAGCCGGGCGAGCTGCGCGGTCTCTTCGACGTCACGCCAGTCCAGCTCCGTCCAGGGCAGCTCCACCCGTGGGTGCACCACCTGCACCGGCTCCGTCAGTCCCTCCCACGCGAAGCGGGTGCGCAGCGCGGTGTCATGCGCCAGCACCGTCTCCCACGCCCGCTTCAGCGTCGGTGCGTCCACCGGGGAGCGGATGGCCCAGGAGAGCTGCTCCAGGTACACGTCCTCACCGGGCGCCAGCAGCGCGTGGAACAGCAGGCCGTGCTGGAGGGGCGACAGCGGGAAGACGTCCTCCACGGCCGTGCCCGCCGGGAAGAGCCGCTCCACCGTGGCTACGTCCAGCTGCGCCAGCGGGAAGTCGGCGGGCGTGTACCGCAGCGCATCCACCGAGGCCCGGCCCGCCACCAGCGCGTCGAGAGCATCCAGGTGGCCCCGGGCGAGTGACTCGATGGTGGCCTGGGTGTGCAGGTGCTCGCTGTACGTCCAGGTGACGCGCAGCCGTCCGCCCACCACCATGGCATCGACTTCCAGCGCGAACCGGCGGGCGCCGCCCGTGTCGCGCGAGCTGCCCGACGGCTCCTCCGTGAGTGCGAACAGAGTGGAGGCCTGGGCATCCAGCTGGCCCAGGTAGTTGAAGGCCACCTGTGGCTCCGCCATGGCAGCCAGCAGCTTCGCGGCCACCTCGTCCCGGCCCAGATAGCGCAGCAGGCCGTAGCCCACGCCCTGGCGGGGCAGGGCGCGCAGCGACTCACGCACCGCGCGCAGCGCCTCACCCGGCGTGGCCACAGCCGGCACCTCCAGCCGCACCGGGTAGAGGCTGGTGAACCAGCCCACCGTGCGGGACACGTCCACGTCCCCGAACAGCTCCTCGCGGCCATGGCCTTCCAGCGCGACCCGCAGTGCGCCCGGGCCCATCCACCGCCCCAGGGCCTGCGCCAGCGCGGCCAGCAACACCTCGTCCGGCCGCGAGCGGTACGCCGCCGGCACCTCGCGCAGCAACAGCCCGGTCCGCGCGGCGTCCAGCTCCACCGTCACCGTGCGCGCCGGTGAGCCGGGCATTGCCGTGCCGGGCCCGTCCACGGGAAGCGCCACGGCTGGGCCCTGGAGCAGCGCGAGCCACATGGGCAGCTCCGCCTCCAGCGCCTCCGTGCGCGCCAGCTCCGCGAGCCGCTGCGCCCAGGACTGGAAGGACGTGCTCCGAGGTGGCAACGCCACCGAGGTACCACGGCGAAGCTGGAGGCAGGCCGCCTCCAGGTCTTCCAGCAGCACGCGCCAGGAGACGCCGTCCACCACTAGGTGGTGCGCCACCAGCAGGAGCCGTGCGGTGCGGCCCGGGCCCCGCTCGAACAGGGCGGCGCGCAGCAGCAGCCCCTCGGACAGGTCCAGGCTGGCCTGCACCTTCGCGGCCTCGGCCTCCAGGGCCGTGGCGTGTCGGGCCTCGGGGACGGCGGACAGGTCCACGCGCTTGAGGACCAGCACCGCGCCCGGAGGCATGTTGTGCTGCTCCCACTGTCCGTCCGCGCGCGTCAGGCGCATGCGCAGCGCATCGTGGTGGTCCACGAGGTGCCGCAGCGCCCGCTCCAGCAGCGACGCGTCCAGCGACTGGCGCACCTCCAGCAGCAGGGCCTGGTTGAAGTGGTGCGGCCGGGGCAGCGGCTGCTCCAGGAAGAAGCGCTGGATGGGCGTCAGGGGCACCGGCCCCTGCACCGGGCCCTGGGCCTCGCGCGCGGGCTGCTCGGCCTCCGCCACCCGTGCCAGCTCCGCCACCGTGCGGTGCTGGAAGACGTGACGCGGCGTCAGCCGCATCCCCGCCTGCCGCGCCCGGGCGATGACCTGCAGGCTGATGATGGAGTCGCCGCCCAGCTCGAAGAAGCTGTCGTGGATGCCGACGCGCGGGCGGCCGAGTACCTGGGCCCAGATGTCCGCCAGGGCCTGCTCGCGGGCGTCTCGAGGCGCGACGTACTCGCGTGCGGAGCCGCCGCCGTCCGCGTCCGGGGCCGGCAGCGCCTTGCGGTCCAGCTTGCCGTTGGGCGAGAGCGGCAGTGCCTCCAGGGACACGAAGGCCGAGGGCACCATGTACTCCGGCAGCCCGCGCCGCAGCCCCTCGCGCAGCGCGTCCGCCTCCACCGCGCTGCCTTCGCGCGGCACCACGTAGGCGACCAGGCGCTGATGGCCCGGCACGTCCTCGCGCGCAACGACCACCGCCTGCTGCACGGAAGGCTGCGCCACCAGCGCCGCTTCGATTTCTCCCAGCTCGATGCGCAGGCCGCGCACCTTCACCTGGAAGTCGAGCCGGCCCAGGTAGTCCACCGTGCCGTCCGGCAGCCACCGCGCCAGGTCTCCGGTGCGGTACATCCGCGCGCCCGGCTCTGAGGAGAACGGGTCCGGCACGAAGCGCTCCGCCGTCAGCTCCGGCCGCGCCAGGTAGCCGCGTCCCACCTGCACGCCCGCGATGAACAGCTCTCCGGGCACGCCGGGGGGCACCGGGTGCAGCGCGGCGTCCAGCAGGTGGATGCGCGTGTTGGCGATGGGGCGGCCAATCGGCACCGACGTCCGGACGTCGCCCGGCTGGCACGTCCAGGCGGTGACGTCCACCGCGGCCTCGGTGGGGCCGTAGAGGTTGTGCAGCCCGGCCTCCGGCAGCCGCTCCAGGCACTGCCGCGCCAGCTCCGCGGGCAGGGCCTCACCAGAGCAGATGATGCGGCGCACGGACGCGCACGCCCGCTCCAGTCCGGGCTCCTCCAGGAAGGCGCGCAGCATGGAGGGCACGAAGTGCAGCGTGGTGATGCGCTGGGACTCGATGACGCTCGCCAGGTACGCGGGGTCCTGATGGCCGCCAGGACGGGCCACCACCAGCCTTGCGCCCGTCATCAGGGGCCAGAAGAACTCCCAGACGGAGACGTCGAAGCTGAAGGGCGTCTTCTGGAGGACGGAGTCCCCCGCGCCCAGCGCGTACTCTTGCTGCATCCAGTGCAGGCGGTTGGCGACGGCGCCGTGCTCGTTCATGGCGCCCTTGGGGCGGCCCGTGGAGCCGGAGGTGTAGATGACGTACGCGAGGCTTCGCGGCGTCGTGCGAGCCTCCGGGGCCGTGGTGGGCTGCGTGGCCACCGTGGGCCACTGCGAGTCCAGGCAGAGCACCGGCGCGGGGCAGGGCGGCAGCCCGGGCCGCAGGTGTTCCTGCGTGAGCAGGACGCGCGGCGCGGAGTCGGCCAGCATGAAGGCCAGCCGCTCCTGGGGGTAGCCCGGGTCGATGGGGACGTAGGCGGCGCCCGCCTTGAGCGTGCCCAGCAGCGCGACCACCATCTCCAGCGAGCGCTCCAGGCAGACCCCGACGAGCGACTCGGGACCGGCGCCCAGCGAACGCAGGTGCCACGCCAACTGGTTGGCCCGCGCGTCGAGCTCGGCATAGGTCAGCCGCGAGCCCTCGAGCTCCAGGGCGACGGCGTCAGGCGCGCGGCGCACCTGGGCCTCGAACAGCGAGTGCAGCGAGTCACCGCGCGGGTACTCCACGCGGGTGTCGTTCCACGCGGAGAGCCGCCGGGCCTCATCCGGCGACACCATGGACAGGTCCGCCAGCTTCCCCTCGGCGCCCTCCACCAGGGACTGCAGCAGCGTGGCCACGTGCCCCAGCATCCGCCGCACGGTGACGGCGTCGTAGCGGGCGACGTCGTAGGTGAACTGGAGCTCCGTCTCCGAGGCATCCGGCAGCACCACGAAGATGAGCGGGTAGCCCGTGCGCGCGTCGGTGCGGGAGAAGCCCTCCACGGGGAGCCGGGCCGTCATCTCGGGCGACAGCCCGCGGCGCGGCAGGTTCTCGAAGACGACCAGGCTCTCGAACAGCGGCTGGCCTCGCGGCACCTCGCTCCAGCCCTGCACGTCCACCAGCGACACGTGCTCGAAGGCGCGCGCCGCGAGCTGCCCGGCCTGCAGCGCCTTCAGCCAGGGCAGCACGGCGCCCGAGGCGGGCAGGTCCACCCGGCTGACCTGGGTATTGATGAACGTGCCCAGCATGGTGTCCACGCCGGGGAGGCTGGCCGGGCGGCCGGATACCACCGTGCCGAAGGCCACGTCGTCCTGCCCGCTGTAGCGGCCAAGCAGCAGCGCCCACGCGCCCTGCACCAGCGTGCTCAGCGTCACCTGGTGCTGCCGCGTGAAGGCCGCCAGCCGGGCCGTGAGGGTCGTGCCCAGGCCCAGCGACTCGGAGTGGTACGCCTCCACCTTCGTGCCGGGCTCGGCGGCCCGGTCCGCCACCAGCGGCGTGGCCGAGGTGAAGCCCCGCAGCCGCTCGCGCCAGAAGCGCTCCGCCTCGGCGCGCTCCTGCTTCGACAGCCAGACGATGTACTCGCGGTAGGCCCGAGCCGGCTCCACCGGTGGCTGCTCACCCCGGGTCAGCGCGTCGTAGGTGAGGAACAGCTCCCGCAGGCACACCGGCAGCGACCAGCCGTCCATCACCAGGTGGTGGTAGCTGACGATGCACCGGGCCAGGGCGGGCCCGAAGCGCACCACGGTGAGGCGCACCAGGGGCGCCGCGGACAGCGTGAAGTCCTGGCGCTGCTCCCGCTCCAGCAGCTCCGCGAAGCGCGCCTCGCGGGCCTCGGGAGGGACTTCGGACCAGTCCTCCAGGCGTGGCGCGGCCTCCACCTTGCCGCGCACCGCCTGGAGCGGCTCCTTCATGTTCTCCCAGAAGAACGCCGTGCGCAGCGGCGTGTGCCGCTCCACCAGCCGCTGCCACGCCCGCTGGAGCGTGGCCACGTCCAGCGGGCCGCGCCACGTCCAGTAGACCTGCTCCACGTAGGTGCCCGCTCCGGGGGCGCCCAGGGTGTGGAACAGCATCCCCTGCTGCATGGGCGAGAGGCGGTAGATGTCCTCGACGTTCTTCATGGTGCTTCAGCCCTCAGCCTTCGGAACCATCCGCTTCGTTGATGAGGGCGGCGAGCGCGCCCAGTTGCGAGTCGTCGAGGCCGGCCAGCGGGAAGTCGACGGAGGAGAGCGCGGCGCGAGTGTCCTGTTGCTCGCTGCCCAGCGTCCGCAGCGCGCCGAGGAGGTCCCCGGCGAGCCGCGACGCGGTGGCCTGCGTGTACGCGCCATCGTCGTAGGCGCAGCGCACGTGCAGGCGCCCGCCGGACAGGAACGTCTCCATCGTCAGCGAGTACCCACCCGTGCCACGCACGGCGCCGGGCACGGACTCCACCGTGCCCAGGTGGCAGACCCGCAGCTCCGCCCGGGGCAGGCGCCGCAGCCGCTCGGAAAGCTCGCCGTGCGCACCATCGCGCAGCAGCCCGAAGCCGATGCCCCGGCGAGGCACGCGGCGCATGCGCTCCTTCACCGCCTTGAGCGTCTCGGCCGCGTCCTGCCGGGCCGACACGTCCAGCAGCAGCGGCCACGTGACGTCGAAGCAGCCCACCGTGCGCGAGCAGTCCACCCCATCGAACGCCTCGCGTCCGTCGGACGTCACGTCCACCCGGAGCCGCTCACCGCCGGTCCACGTCGCCAGCGCCCGGGCAAGGGCCGTCACCGCGCCCTCCGCCACGTCCGCGCGCCACGTCCCGGACAGCCGCTCGGTGAGCTGCCGCGTCTCGTCCAAGGTCAGCGACACCTCCACGGAGCGCGCCACGCCGGAGGCGCCAGCCGCGCGCTCCACCGGCAGCTTCGCGGCGCCGTCCCAGTCCGCGCCGAGCCACACCGCCTCCTCCTTGCGCAGCGACTCGGAGGAGGCCTCCTCGGCCAGCCGCTCCGCCCAGCGCTTGAAGGACGTGGTCTTCGGGCGCGCCGTGCCCGCCGCCGCGCCCAGGTCCTCGGTCAGCAGCCGCCACGAGCCGCCGTCCATGGCCAGCCCGTGCGCCGCCAGGAGCAGCACACTGCCCGCGCCGCCCTCCAGCCGCACCAGCGCTGCGGCCAGCAGCGGGCCCGAGCCCACGTCCAGCTTCGCGCGCAGCTTCTCCTCCTCGCCGTGAAGCGCCGCCTCGTGCTCGGCGGCAGGCAGGGCGCGCAGGTCCACCTCCGTGAAGGCCACCTCCGTGCCCGGGGGCGTGCCCACCTGCTGCCAGCCCGAGACGCCCCGCGTGAAGCGCAGGCGGAGCGCGTCATGGTGCGCCAGCACCGTGCCCAGCGTCTGCGTCAGCGCACTGGCGTCCACGGCGCCGCGCAGGGGCAGCCGTGCGACCCGGACCGTCGCCGTGGCGGGCGACTCCAGCAGCCGGCGCTGCTCCGGGGTGAGCGGGGCCGGGCCCACCACGGGGCCCTGCTCGGCCTGCTTCGCCAGCACGCCGGCAATCATCTCCGCCAGCTCGCCGATGGTGGAGTACTGGAAGAACTGCTGCGGGCTGAGCTGAAGGCCGGACTGGCTTCCCCTAGCGATGATCTGGATGGCCTGCACCGAGTCGCCGCCCAGCTCGAAGAAGTTGTCGTTGATGCCCACCTTGTCGATGCCGAGCACCGCCTGCCACGCCTCGGCGATGCGCTGCTCGACTTCGTTGCGAGGCGCCACGTACGGCGTCTTCAGCTCCGGCCGGGCCTGCTGCTCGCCGGAGCTGCGCGTGTCGCTCACGGCCTGCAGCACGCGCTCGCGCACCACCTCGTCCGTGTGGGCGATGGTGGCGTGCAGGTCGCGCACGGACACCACCACCTGCGGAGCGAGGCCGGAGGCGAGGATGCGCTCCAGCGCCAGCACACCCTCGCGCGGAGCAATCTCCTGCCGCTCCTCGGTGGGCAGCACCTTGGCCAGGGCGGACTCGCGGGCGGCGGCGGCCAGGGCGCGCAGCTCGGCGGCCGGGTCGTTGACGCGCTTCTGCGTCAGCCGCTCCACCTCCACCAGCACGCGGCCCTGCTCGTCCATCATCGTCAGGTCGAAGGCGAGCGTCTCGCCGCCGTCGGTCGACTCGTTCGTCCGGATGCGCGCGTGGCTGTACACGCGGCGGGGCAGCTCACCGTGCAGGCGCAGCACCTTGTAGCCGAAGGGCAGGTAGTAGCCGTGCTCGGCCAGGAAGCTCTTGGCGATGCCGGACGTACGGTCGATGAGCGACGGGTGGAAGAGGAGCTGCTCGAAGTCGCCGGAGAACTCCGGCATCAGCTCCAGCACCATCAGCAGCTCGTGCTCGCCGGGGAGGATGGCCTGCACGCTCTTCCAGCGCGGCCCCAGCTCCTGCTCGTACTCGGCCTCCAGCGACTGGGGACGCGGCTTGTCGCAGCGCTTGCGCAGTGCCTCCAGGTCCTCGAAGCGCGGCACCTTCGGCCCGCCGAAGCGCACGCGGCCCGCCGAGTGGTCCGTGCCCTTGCCCACGCCGCCGGGCGGCAGGCTGCGCACCACCCAGCGCCAGCCGTCCCCGTCCTTCTCCAGGATGAGGCGCACGTCGCGCGTCTCGTTCTCCGGCACGCGCAGCGGCGCGAGGAAGTAGTTGTCGAGCAGCTCAATCGTGCGGCCCTGCGCCTCCTCCGCCACCGCGGCGCGCACCATCTCGAAGTAGGCCACGCCCGGCACCGTGGGGTTGCCGAGGATGCGGTGCTCGTCCGTCACCCAGTGCGAGCGCGGCTCGCCGAAGGTGCCGCCGAAGACCTTGCGCTGCGGCGTGTCCACCAGGAGGCGGTGGACGAACGGGTGCGCCAGCGTCCGGCCCTCGCCGGCCTGGGCCGCGGGCCGTGCCGCCATGCCGACCTCGTCCCAGGCGCCCCAGTTGATGGTGACGGCGTACGTGCCCGTGCGCGCCTGGTATGCGCGCGTGAAGGCGTCCAGGAACGTATTGGCCGCCGTGTAGTCCGTCTGGCCGAAGCGGCCCACCACGGAGGACAGTGACGAGCACGCCACGAAGAAGTCCAGCCGCTCGCCCTCCAGCACCGCCGCCAGCACCCGCGAGCCCGTCACCTTGGGCGCGAGCACCGCCGCCGCCGCCTCGCGCGTGCGCAGCTGCAGCATGCCGCCACCCGGCACACCGGCCGCGTGGATGACGCCGTGGATGGCGCCGAAGCGCGCGCGCGCCGTCTCCACCACCGCGCGCATCCGCTCCAGATCTGTCACGTCCGCGCCGAGCGCCAGCACCTGCGCGCCCTTCTCCTCCAGGCGCTGCACGGCCTGGATGCGACGGCGGGTGGCCTCGTCTCCGGACGCCAGGTGCTTCGCCCACTCCTCGCGGGGCGGCACCGTGGCGCGGCCGGTGAGCACCAGCTTCGCGCGGTACTTCTCCGCCAGCACCTCGGCGAAGGACAGGCCCATGCCGCCCAGGCCGCCGGTGATGAGGTACACGCCGCCCTCGCGCGGCGCCACCGCGGAGGTGGGGCCTTCCTCCAGGCGCACCTCCTCGAAGTCGCGCACCCAGCGCCGGCCGCTGCGCAGGGCCACCACGGGCTCCTCCGCGTCCGCCGTCAGCTCCGCCGCCAGCAACTCCACCAGCCGCGTGGCCTGGAAGCTGCCCGCGGGGGGCAGGGTGACGTCCACGCTGCGGCACCGCACGTGCGGCATCTCACGCGGGATGACCTGGAGGGGGCCCAGCACCGTCGCCTGCTCGGGCGACAGCAGGTCTCCGCCGGTGACCTCCTGCATGCCGTTGGACACGACGGTCAGGTGCACCGGCTTGCCCGCCGCATGGCCGCCCAGCGCCTGCGCCAGGTGGAACACGCTGAAGAACGAGCGCTCCAGCACGTCCTCCGCCGTCGCGCCCGAGCCCTCGGCGGTGAGGCCGCCCAGGTGGACGATGCGCTCGGGCAGCCGGCCATCTGTCGCCAGCTCCGACAGCAGCGTGGCCCAGTCCTCACGGCGGCCGGGGTTCAGCTCGTACGCATCCGCGCCGGTGCGGCGCAGCTCACGCGCCAGCGAGACCTCGACGAGCGCATGGCCCTGCTTGCGCAGCCGGGCCGCCAGCTTCGCGCCCAGGCCGGCCTTGTCGAGCAGCACCAGCCACGGCGCCGCCTTCGCGTCCGCCGCCTGCACGGGGGCCACCTTCGGCGCGGACTCCTTCCACACCGGCAGCCAGAACCAGCTCGCCACGTCCTGGCGCTTGTCCAGCGTGCCGCGCTGCGGGGCCCGCGTGCCGGGCGCGGAGCGCAGCTCCACCCAGTAGCGCTGGCGGTCGAACGGGTAGGTGGGCAGCACCTCGCGGCGGCGCGCCTGGTCGCTGAACAGGTGCGTCGGCTCCAGGCCCAGCAGCCAGAGCTGGCCCAGGGTGCGCAGCAGGAACTCCGGCTCGCCAGTGGCCTCACCCACCGGCGGCAGGGTGGTGAGCATGTATTGGCCTGTCTTCTTGCGCGGGTGCCAGCGCGCGAGCGACTGGAGCGCCTTGCCCGGGCCCACCTCCAGCAGCACGGCCTCGGTCTCCTTCAGCAGCTCGTCCAGGCCGTCCGCGAAGCGCACCGGCTGGCGCAGGTGCTTCGCCCAGTAGTCGGGCGACGTGGCCTGCTCGGCGGTAATCCACGTGCCCGTCACGTTGGAGATGAAGCGCTGCTTCGGCGCGGCCGGCCGGGCCTTCGCCACCGCGTCACGGAACGCGGAGACGATGGGGTCCATCATCGCCGAGTGGAACGCATGCGACGTGCGCAGCCGGCGGGCCAGCACGTCCTTCGCGGTGAGCTGCTTCTCCAGCGCCTCGATGGCCTCGGGAGTCCCCGCCACCACGCACGAGCCCGGCGCGTTGGTGGCGGCAATCTCCAGCCCCGGCCCCAGCAGCGGGCGCACGTCCGCCTCCGCCAGCTGCACGGACAGCATGGCGCCCGGCGGGCAGGACTGCATGAGGCGGCCGCGCGTGGCCACCAGCTCCAGCGCGTCCTCCAGCGAGAAGACGCCAGCCAGGCACGCCGCCACGTACTCGCCCACGCTGTGGCCAATCATGGACGCGGGCTCCAGGCCCCACGACATGAGCAGCTTCGCCAGCGCGTACTCCACGACGAAGAGGGCGGGCTGGGTGAGCGCCGTCTGCTCCAGCTTCGACGCCGCCTGTGCGTCCTGGGCCTCCGTGCCGAACAGCAGCTGCTTCAGCTCCGGCCCGTGGCGCTTCGCCAGCAGCTCCAGGCAGTGGTCCGCCACATGGCGGAAGGTGCCTTCGGTGCGGTACAGGGCCGCCGCCATGCCCGGGTGCTGCGAGCCCTGGCCGGGGAACATGAACACCAGCGGCCGGCGCACCGGCTCCTGCACGCGGGTGATGACCCGGTCCGGCGACAGCGTGCCCAGCGCCTGCGCGGCCTCCTCCACCGTGCGGCACACCACGTAGCGCCGGTGCTCGAAGCCCTTGCGGCCCGTCTGCAGCGTGTACGCCACGTCCGCCAGGTTCAGCTCCGGGTGCGTCTTCAAGTGCTCCGCCAGGCGGCTCGTCGCAGCCTCCAGCGCCGCGGCCGAGCGGGCGGACACCACCAGCAACTGGTGCTCGCGCGAGCGTCCGGACGGCTTGCGCGCGGGCGCCTCCTCCAGCACGACGTGCGCGTTGGTACCGCCCAGGCCGAACGAGCTGACGCCCGCGCGCCGGGGGCCCTGCGACTCCCACGCCTTCAGCTTCGTGTTGACGTAGAAGGGGCTGTCCGCGAAGTCGATTTCGGGGTTGGGCTTCTCGAAGCCGACGCTCGGCGGCAGCTGCCGGTGCTTCAGCGCGAGCGTCGTCTTGATGAGGCCCGCCACGCCCGCCGCCGTGTCCAGGTGGCCCACGTTGCCCTTCACCGAGCCCAGGCCGCAGGAGCCCTTGCGCTCCGCGCCGCCCGCGCGGAAGGCCTGGGTGAGCGCCTTCACCTCTATCGGGTCGCCCATGGGCGTGCCCGTGCCGTGGGCCTCCACGTAGCTGATGGACTCCGCCTCCACGTCGGCCAGCACCTGGGCCAGGCTGATGACCTCCGTCTGCCCGCCGACGCTCGGGGCCGTGTAGCCCACCTTGTCGGTGCCGTCGTTGTTGATGGCGCCGCCCCGGATGACGGCGTGGATGACGTCTCCGTCGGCCACGGCATCCGCCAGCCGCTTGAGCACAACCACGCCCGCGCCGCTGCCGCCCACGGTGCCCTGCGCGTTGGCGTCGAAGGGACGGCAGTGCCCATCCGGAGACCCGATGCCGCGCTCCGTGTAGAGGTAGCCCGTCTTCTGCGGGACGGTGATGGTGACGCCGCCGGCCAGCGCCATGTCGCACTGGTGGCTGAGCAGGCTCTGGCACGCGTGGTAGATGGCGACCAGCGACGTGGAGCACGCCGTCTGCACCGTCACCGCGGGGCCCTTGAGGTCCAGCTTGTAGGCCACGCGCGTGGCCAGGTGGTCGTTCTTGTTGTGGATGACGGCCTGGAAGGCGTTGATGGTGCCCACCAGGTGCCCGGCCGAGGACAGGTTGTAGAGCAGGTACCCGTTGGCGCCCGCGCCCGCGTACACGCCGATGAGGCCCGCCGCGCGGCTCGGGTCATGCCCGGCCGACTCCAGCGCCTCCCAGACGCACTCCAGGAAGAGGCGCTGCTGCGGGTCGGTGATCTCCGCCTCGCGCGGGGAGAAGTCGAAGAAGCGCGCGTCGAACTGGTCGATGCCGTCCAGCGTGGCCCGTGCCTTGACGTACTTCGGGTCCTTCAGCTCCTCGGGAGCAATCGCAGCCCGGTCCAGCTCCTCGTCCTTGAAGAAGGTGATGGACTCCACCCCTTCCTGGAGGTTCTTCCAGAAGGCCTCGGGCGTCGCGGCCCCCGGGAACCGGCATGCCATGCCGATGATCGCCACACCCTCGAGCTGAGGGGACTCCTGCTCGCCGCTCATCGCTTACCCCTACCGGCCTTCGTCTTGAGGGCCTGTTGCTGCATTGCCTGGAGTTGTTTTCGGGCCCGCTCGTCGCGTGCCTGCTGCTTCGTGTCCTGTCCCGCATCCGGGGCGGCCTGCTGGGCGATGTACTTCGCCAGGGACGCCACCGTCGGATGCTGGAAGAGCTCCACCATGGAGAAGCGCCGGCCGAACGCGGCGGACAGCTTCTCGTGCACCTGCACCATGAGGAGCGAGTGGCCCCCCAGGTCGAAGAAGTTCCCGTGGAGGCCCACGCGCTCCACCTTCAGGGCCTCCTGCCAGATGGCGGCGATGCGCTGCTCCAGCTCCGACGTGGGCGCCTCGTAGGGCGTCGTCTCCCTGGGGGCCGTGGCCGGGTCCGGCAGCGCGCCGCGGTCCACCTTGCCATTGCGCGTGAGCGGCAGGCGAGGCAGCGGCACCAGCGCCGTGGGCAGCATGTACTCGGGCACCATCTCGCGCAGGAAGCCGCGCACCTGCGCCACCAGCTCCAGCTCCGCCGCCGCGCTGGTGGCCGGCCCGCGCTTCGGAACGAAGTACGCCACCAGCCGCTCTCCGCGGACCAGCGCCACCGCCTCGCCCACCTCGGGGTGCGAGCGCATCAACGATTCAATCTCGCCCAGCTCGATGCGGTAGCCGCGCACCTTCACCTGGAAGTCCGCGCGGCCATGGAACTCGATGCGCCCGTCCTCGCGGTAGCGGCCCACGTCGCCGGTGCGGTACATCCGCGCGCCGGGCACGGGGCTGTAGGGGTCCGGCAGGAAGCGCTCGGCCGTCAGGTCCGGCCGGCCCTCGTAGCCCCGGGCCACGCCCGCGCCGCCGATGTACAGCTCCCCTGGCACGTCGATGGGCACGGGCATCAGGGCCGGGCTCATCACGTACACGCGCACGTTGCCCAGCGGCTTGCCGATGGACGGCCGGCGCGTGTCGGCGATGGGGCAGGCGGAGGCGTTCACCGTGCACTCGGTGGGGCCGTACATGTTGACGAAGCGCGTGGCCGGCCGCGCGGCCAGCGAATCCCACGTCCGCGCGTCGATGGCCTCACCACCCACCAGGACCAGCGCGGGCGAGAAGTCCGGCTCCTGCCCCAGGCCCCGCGCCAGCATGGGCACCAGCAGCGACGGCGTGCAGTCCAGCACGTCCACGCCGTGCCGCCCCACCCAGGAGCGCATGCGCTCCGCGTCCGGCCGCACCTCCTCCGGGACGATGTGCAGCGAATGCCCGTTGAGCAGCTGGAGCCACTGCTTCACCGACGCGTCGAAGACGAGCGGCGCGTTGACGCTCACCTTCAGCCCGGGCCCGCGGCCCTCGTACACCGTGTCCCGCAGCGTCGCCGCCAGGTTGAGCGCGGAGCGGTGCTGGATGACCACGCCCTTGGGCCGCCCCGTGGAGCCGGAGGTGAAGATGACGTAGGCGGCGTTCTCCGGAGCCAGCGGCACCTCGGGCGCGTGAGCGGGCGCGGCGGCCAGCTTCTCCAGGTCCTGGTCCAGGCAGAGGAAGCCGTGGGTCCCCTCGGGAACCACCGTGCCACGCAGGTTCGAGCGGGTGATGACCAGCGGCGCGCCGGACTGCTGGATGACGTATGCCAGT
This sequence comes from Pyxidicoccus xibeiensis, assembly GCF_024198175.1. Classification (NCBI taxonomy): domain Bacteria; kingdom Pseudomonadati; phylum Myxococcota; class Myxococcia; order Myxococcales; family Myxococcaceae; genus Pyxidicoccus; species Pyxidicoccus xibeiensis. Next base: position 57,371 of record NZ_JAJVKV010000021.1, on the reverse strand, counting down.
CGCTCGCGCGGGTACGTCGGGTCCAGCGGAACGAACGTTCCTCCCGCCTTGAGGATGCCCAGCAGCACCACGAACTGCTCCACCGAGCGCTCCAGGCACACGGCCACGCGCACCTCGGGGCCCACGCCCCGCGTGCCCAGGTGCCACGCCAGGCGGTTGGCGCGCTCGCCCAGCTCGGCGAAGGTCAGCCGCTCGTCCTCGAAGGCGACGGCCACGGCGTCAGGCGTCTCGCGGATCCGCGCCTCGAAGCGCTCGGGGAGGGTGCCGTCCGTGTCGTAGTCGCGCCGGCTCTCGAAGTAGAAGCCCAGGAGGGTGCTGGCCTCGGGGCCCATCGTCCAGGGCAGCGCCTCCAGCGCGCGCTCCGGCAAGGCATGGGCGGCCTCATGCAGGGGCGCCATCAGCCGCTCCATCAGCCAGCTCATCTCCTGCTCGGTGTACCTGCTCGGGTCGTACCGCAGCGTCATCGTCGGAGCGGAGAGCCCGTCCCAGCCGAGGCTCAGCGCCAGCGGGGCGTGGTCGGTCCGCATCCGGCACTCCATGGAGGACACGAGCGCCGCACCCACCCGTGACGTCCAGGGCGCCGGCCGGCTCTCGAAGGAGAAGGACATGGGGACCGCGGCCTCGCCCGGTGCGGCGGCCGGCAGGTCGGCCCCGGGGTCGAAGGTGTCCTGCCACTGCTCCACCTCGGCGCGGTCCCGGGCCACCTCGCGCACGAAGCTCTCGAAGGACATGCGGGGCCGGGGCGTCGCGCGCAGGGGCAGCCAGCGCTCGAAGAGGCCGTAGGCGTCCGTCAGCCCGTCGAAGTTGCGCCCGTCGGTGTGCACCGCTACGCAGACTTCGTCGCGCCCGCTCAGCCGGCTCACCAGCAGCAGCCACGCGGCCAGGAAGACGTCGGGCACGCCCACGCCGATGCGCGAGGCCAGCTGCTCCAGGTCTCGTACGGTCTCCTGCTTGAAGGTGCCGGTGAATGCCGAGGCCACCGGGGCGCCGGGCAGGGGCTGGGCGTCGTTGCGGGCCGGCGGCGACACGCCGGTGGCGCACGACAGGTCACGCCCCTTCCAGAACCGCCGTCCCTCGGCGGACTCCTCGGCCTCGAGGAGCGTCTGGAACACCTCCGCCAGGTCCGCGTACTGGGGCGGCGGCTCCGCGTCTCCCGGCGCGTCCTGCATGGCGGAGTCCAGATGGCGCGAGAAGAGGGACAGGCTGAGCTCGTCCATCGACAGGGCGGGCAGGTCCACCACCAGCGCGTGCCGCTCCGCCTCCACCGACAGCAGCGTGAAGGGCGCGGGGGGCGCCTCCACCGAGCCCTCCGCGGACAGCATCGCCTCCAGCCACTCCTCGGCGTTCCTCACGGTGCCCGTGCGCCAGTCGAGCACCTCCAGGACCTTCTGAGGCACGTCGCCGATGACCTGCACCGCGGTGCCCGTACCCGGCAGGCGTCGGTACGAGGTGCGGAGGACCTCGTGCCGCGCGACGAGCGTGCGCAGGCCGCGCTCCAGGCGTGCGGCGTCGAGCGGGCCCACGAAGTCCAGCACCGCGCGGGCGCGCGAGGACGCGGAGAGAGAGGCCCCCAGGAGCGACCAGAGCCGCGCCTGCTGGGGGGACAGCCGGAAGCCATTGGATTGGGACACGGTGAGGAACTCCTCAGCGGATGGGCGCGGCGACGTCACTCCAGGCATGGGGCCGCGCCATGCCGGCGAGCACCTTGCGAGGCCCGGAGAAGGACGAGCGCGCGTGGGTGGAGAGCATGTTGTCCACGACGAGCAGGTCCCCGCGCTCCCACGGGAAGCTGACCTGCTCCGCCTCGTAGGCGGCGCGCAGCGTGTCCAGCGTGGCGGGCTCGATGGGCGAGCCGTCGCCGTAGTACGTGTTGTTGGGCAGCTCGTCCTCGCCCAGCTCCGCCAGCAGCACCGCGCCCACCTGGGAGGGCAGGGTGGAGACGTGGAAGAACGTGGCGTGGTTGAACCAGACGGGCTCGCCGGTGACGGGATGGAGCCCCGCGGCGCGGCGCACCTGGCGCGTGCGCAGGCGGTTGCCGTCGCGCCACTCGAAGTCGATGGCGTTGCGGCGGCAGTACGCCTCCACCTCGGCGCGGTCCTCGGTTTGGAAGGCCGTCTGCCAGCTCAGCCCCAGCCGGTGGCCGAAGTTGCGCACGTACATATAGCCCTGCTCCAGGAAGCGGGCGCGCAGCTCCGCGGGCAGGCGCTGGTAGACGCGGCGCGAGTCCGCCAGCGGCGTCTCGCCGCCCTGCTGCGCGGGCGTCACGCAGGCGAAGAAGAGTCGCAGCGGGAAGGTCTGGTTATAGGACTGCTCGTTGTGCGGGAAGATGCGCTCCGCCGCCGGGTGGTCCGTGGACGTGTAGATGTTGCCGCTGACCTGCGAGCGCGGCGACGAGCGCTCCTCGTACGGCAGCGCCGCGTCCGCCATCGCCTGGATGGCGCGGTCCATGGCCTCCGGCGTCGCCACGTCGAAGCCGCGGAAGAGCACGGCCCCGTGACGGTGCAGGTGCTCCTCCACGCGGGGGCGTTGCGCACGGGCCCACGCGGGCAGGTCCACGTCCGGCAGCGTGGGCCGGGCAATCACGGGCAGGTGTGGGCCGGGCCGCTGCTCCTCGAAGCGCACCCAGTCCTGGCCGGAGCTGTCCACCTCGCGGCGCTTCACCTGGGGCAAGGCGCGCTTCGTCGGGCCACTCGTCGTCATGAATCACTCCCACCGCGGCGCCGCACGTTGCGGAACAGCTCCTTGCGCGCCGACTGAAGCTCCTGGGCCCGGGCCTGCTGCCGCTGGCGCTCGTGCTCGGCGAGCACCTGCCGCAGCTCCTCCAGCGTGATGTCCGGCCGGGCCACCGCCGTGGCCAGCACCGCCTCGTAGTCCGCGGCCAGCCGGGCAATGGTGGGCGCGTCGAACAGGGCGGTGGCGTAGCGCAGCACCCCGTGGAAGCGCCCGCCGGACTCCGACAGCAGCACGGACACGTCGAACGGCGAGCCCCCGTCATCCACCTCCACCTGCCGCAGCTCCAGCCCGGGCAGCTTCAGCGCGGGCAGGGGCGCGTTCTCCAGCACGAACATCACCTGGAAGAGGGGGTTGTAGCGGGCGTCGCGAGGAGGGCGCAGCGCCTCCACCAGCTTGTCGAAGGGGACGTGAGGGCGCGCATAGCCGCCGAGCGCCACCTCGCGCACGCGCCCGAGCACCGCGCGGAACGTGGGGTTGCCGTCCAGGCCCACGCGCAGCACCAGCTGATTGACGAAGAGTCCCACCAGCCCCTGGGACCGCGCGTGCTCGCGATTGGCCACATCCGTGCCCACCACGACGTCGGTGCGGCCGGTGCGTGCGTGCAGGACGACGAGGAAGCCCGCCAGCAGCGACATGAACGGCGTGGCGCCCTCCGCCTGACCCAGCTGGCGCAGGCCCGCGGTGAGGGCAGGGGAGAGCGCCAGCGGGTGACGCGCGCCCTCGAAGCGCTGGCGGTCCGGACGGAGCCTGTCCGTGGGCAGCTCCAGCAGCGCGGGTGCGCCGGCCAGCCGCTCCTTCCACCACGTCAGCTCGGCCTCCAGCTCGCCGCCCTCCAGCCACCGCCGCAGCCACGCGGCATGGTCGGCGTACTGCACGGGCAGCGCGGGCAGCGGGGACGGCCGGCCCTGGACGAAGGCCGCATAGAGCGCGCCCAGCTCGCGCACCAGCACGCCCATGGTCCACCCGTCCGACACCACGTGGTGCAGCGTCAGCAGCAGCCGGTGCTGGCGCTCCGACAGCCTCAGCAGCCGCGCGCGCACCGGAAGGCCGTGCTCCAGGTCGAAGGGCCGCCGGGCCTCGGTGGCGGTGAGGCGCTCGACCTCGGCCATTCGCTCCGGCTCGGGCAGTGCGCCCAGGTCCACCACGGCATCAGGGCCGGACAGCGGCCCGGGGACGGCCTCCGGCCTCAGGATGACCTGCGTGGGCCGGCCGGACACGCGGGGGAAGCGCGTGCGCAGCACCTCGTGGCGGTGGACGATGGCCTCCAGCGCGCGGCCCAGCACGGCCACGTCCAGCGCGCCCTCCAGCTCCACGGCGGCGGGGATGTTGTAGGCCGCGGTGCCCGCCGCGAGCTGCTCCAGGAACAGCAGCCGCTCCTGCGCGTACGACAGCGGCGGCGACTCCCCGCGAGCGCCCGCCTCCAGCGGAGGCAGCACGGCGGTGGGGTGGCGCAGCTCCGCGAGCGCCCGCGCGGTGAGGGCGTCCAGGTGCACGCCCTCCAGCAGCAGCGACACCGGCACCGACACGCCCAGCTCCTCCTCCAGCGCGCCCTTCAGCTCCACGGCATGGATGGAGTCCAGGCCCAGCGCGGTGAGTGGCCGTGTCGACTCGAGCGCGGCGGCGGGCATGGACAGCGCCCGCGCCAGCCGGCTCCGGAGCCACGCGCCCAGCAGCCGCGCACGCTCCGCCTCGGAGGCCGCCCGCAGCGTGTCCCGGGTGAGCGCGGGCGCCTCGTCGACGACGCCCATGGGCGCGTCCGAAGCGGCCAGCGCCGCCGCCGAGCCCCGGTCCTCCGCAAGCACTTCCAGCTCACCGGCCTGGTACATGGCGCGGCACGCGCGCCGCTGCACCTTGCCGCTGGACGTCTTGGGCAGTCCTCCGGCGGGGATGAGCACCACGGTGCCGACCGCCACCTCGTGGGCGCCGGCAATCGCGCGGCGGATGGCGTCGATGGCCTCGGAGGGCTCCGCCAGGTGCTTGCGGTCCACCTCCATCACCACGACCAGCCGCTCCTCGCCGCCGGCCTCCACGGCGAACGCCGCCGAGCACCCGGGACGCATCGCCGGGTGGCTGCCCTCCGCCGTCAGCTCCAGGTCCTGGGGGTAGTGGTTGCGCCCACGCAGGATGATGAGGTCCTTGATGCGGCCCGCGACGAACAGCTCGCCGCCCGCCAGGAAACCCAGGTCTCCCGTGCGCAGGTAGGGGCCTTCCCCCGTGTCGGCGCGGTGCGCGCGGAAGGTGGCCTCGCTCTCCTCGGCCCGCTCCCAGTAGCTCGCCGCGACGCTCTCGCCGCGCACCCAGATCTCCCCCAGCCGGCCCGCGGCCGAGGGAACGCGCGACTCGGGGTCCACGACGAGCAGCTCCTGGTCGAGCACGCGCTGGCCACAGCCCACCAGCACGCGCGCGCCATCCGCCCCGGGCTCCGCGGCCTCGGCGCGGCCCTGCTGGAGGGCCTCACCCACGAAGGTCCGCTCCACCGGTGGCGTCAGCTTGCGGCCGCCGGAGGCAATCAGCGTGGCCTCGGCCAGGCCGTAGCACGGGTAGAAGGCCTGCTTGCGGAAGCCCGATCCGGCGAAGGCCTGGGCGAAGCGCTCCAGCGTCTCCGCGCGCACGGGCTCGGCGCCGTTGAAGGCCACGTCCCAGGAGCTCAAGTCCAACGCCGCGCGCTGCTCCGGCGTCGTCTTGCGCACGCACAGGTCGAAGGCGAAGTTGGGACCGCCGCTCGTCGTGGCCCTGTAGCGGGAGATGGCCTCCAGCCACCGGGCCGGGCGCTTGAGGAAGTCCAGCGGCGACATCAGCACCACGGGGAAGCCACCGCACAGCGGCTGGAGCACGCCGCCGATGAGGCCCATGTCGTGGTACGGCGGCAGCCAGATGACGCCCCGGCTGTCCTCCGTGTGCTCGAAGCACCGGTGGATGGCCAGCGAGTTGTGCAGCAGGTTGCCATGGCTGAGCATGACGCCGCGAGGCGTGCCCGTGGAGCCGGAGGTGTACTGGAGGAACGCCAGCGACTCGCGCCGGGCGCCCGGGTCCTTCCAGCCGTCCGCCTCGGCGTCGTCCAGGGCATCGGTGGCCACCCACGTCAGCCCCGCGAGCGCGGCGGACTGCTCGCCCAGCGACTCCGCGACGGACTGGATGAAGCCCGTGGTGAGCGCGAAGCGCGCCCGCGCGTCCTGGATGACGGCCTCGAGCCGGGGCAGCGTCCGCGCCACCCGCATCGGGTCCGGCGGGTAGGCCGGCACGGCCACCGCCCCCGCGTACAGGCAGCCGACGAAGGCGGCCACGTAGTCCAGCCCGGGAGGGTAGAGCAGCAGCACCCGCTCACCCCGGGCCCCTCGCGCCTGCAGGAAGCCGCCGATGGCCCGGGCCCGCCGGTCCAGCTCCGCGTACGTGAGGTGGGCCTCCTCACCCTCGCCATCCACCAGGAACGTGTAGGCCCGCTGATCCGCGTGGGCCTCCGCCCGACGGCGGGACAGCTCCACCAGCGTGGAGGACTCCAGTAACAGCTTGGTCGAGCTCATTCGTTCCGCTCCCGCCACCCGCGACAACCCACCTCACGGTCTGGTGGGTCTCCATCTACCCATGCGGCTCATGGTCACCCGTGACCCATGGTGATGGAGCACTACATTCGAGCGCAAACTGGCTAACACGCCGGGCTGTCACATGTCGATGGATGCGGAAATCTCCTGGCTGGCGGGATTTTCGCCAGGAGCAACGCACGCCAGCGCGAAATCACTCCGGTAGGGAGTCGACGAGGCGGATGTCGAGGGTGGGGCGATATCCTACCACTCGTTCCTCCAGGTACTCGGACAGGACGCGCCCCATGCGCAGCGCGTCATCCTGGGCCAGGCGCTTGAGGTCGGCCAGGTGGGTGAGGCTGTCCAGCACGGAGTCGGTGTCCACGCCGAAGTCGATGAGGCACGCCACCTCGTCCACGTCGCCGGCCATGAGCCGGTCCACCATGGGGAGGCAGGACGTCACGGTGCCGATCAGCGCGCCAGAGCGGTAGTAGCGCTCGAAGGCATAGGAGGCGAGGTAGTCCGCCCACTTCGGCTCGTTGATGTCCACCTGGAGGTCCAGGCTCTTCACCAGCGTCTGCATCAGCGCCACGTGCGCGCGCAGGTACGCGGTGAGGGGCGCGCGGACCTTGTCGAGCACCTCGTCCGCGTCACGCCCGACGAAGGTGTGCATCATCAGCGTGGCGATGCGCGAGTCCCGGGCCCGCCCGGCCTTGTCCGCGGCCGCGTGGTAGAGGCCGAGCTTCTCCAGCGCCTCCTCGAGGGGCTGCCCGAGCAGCGAGGTGAGGACGTTGTAGCCGCCCGCGCCGGTGCGCTCGAAGAGGGCGGGGTCCGTGGCGCACGTCACCCAGGTGGGCAGGCGGGGCTGGATGGGGCGGGGGAAGACGCGCAGCTGCACTTCCTTGCCCACGCCGTCCTTCGTCGTCACGGCCTCACCGCGCCACAGCCGCTCCACCTGCTCGAGGTTCTCCCACATGACGTCGCGCTTGCGCGCGAAGTTCTCCGGGAAGAAGGCGAAGTCGTTGGGCACCCAGCCGGAGGCGATGGAGATGCCGGCGCGGCCTTTGGAGAGGTTGTCGACGATGGACCACTCCTCCGCGACGCGGAACGGGCTCTGGAGGGGGAGCACGACGCTGCCGGCGCGCAGGCTCACGTTGCGGGTGATGGTGGCCAGCGCGGACGCGAGCATGGCGGGGTTGGGGTAGATGCCGCCGTGCTCGTGGAAGTGGCGCTCCGGGGTGGAGACGGAGGTGAAGCCGTGCTGGTCCGCGAACTTCGCCGCCTCCAGCAGCAGGTGGTACTTGTCCCCGGCGCCGGAGTCCTCGTCCGCGAAGAAGAACAGGCCGAAGTCCAGCTTCTTCGTCCTGCGGTGGGCGGGCACCACATGGGCCACCAGGGCATTGCCCTCGGCGCGCACGGCGACGGCGCGTACCTCGGGGTGCTGGGCCAGCAGGGCGCGCAGTTCCTCGGGCGCGGGCGTGGTGCCGGCGGTGACGGTGCCCCACGAGCCCTCTCCGGCGGCCCGGCCCGCTGCGTCCACCACGTCGCCCAGCGAGGACACGTCGCGGTCCGGCTGGGAGACGAGCGTCTCCAGCAGGGCCGCGAGCTGGCCCGACAGGCGGATGACGTCCAGGGGCGCGAAGCGGTGCGAGTCATGGTGCAGGCGCAGCGCCAGCCGGGGGCCGGGAACGGCCTCCACGTACAGCGGGAAGGACGGTGACGGGGCCGAGCGTGTGAAGCCCTGGAGGCCCAGGCTCCGGGCCAGGGGCTTGAGCGAGTCCTCCTCCGGCGCCTCCCAGACGGCCACGACGCTCTGGAAGAGGGGCGCGTCCTCCGGCAGGCCGAGCCACTGGCGCACCTGCGCGGTGGAGACGTGCTCGTGGCGCTGCGCCCCGGTCAGCTCGGCCTGGAGCCCGCGCAGCCAGCGCAGGGGGCTGCCATCCGCGGGGAGGGGCAGGCGTCGCGGCAGCACGTGCGCGAAGTGTCCCAGCAGGGGCCGGCCCTGGAACAGCGGGGCAGGTCGGCCCGGCACCTGGGCGCCGAACACCACGTCGGTGCTGCCGGTGAGGTGGCGCAGCAGCAGGGCCCACGCGGCCTGGACGAGCGTGCCCAGCTCCAGCTTGTGCTTGCGCAGGAAGGCCTGCACGTTGCCCGTGTCCGTGGGCGACAGCAGTTGCTGCTGTACCCGATGCGCGGCCGTGGCGTCACTTCCGGAGGACAGCTCGGGAAGCAGCGTCGGCCGGGCGTCGCGCAGCAGCTCTCGCCAGCGCGTCTCCACCTCGGCGGCGCCCTGCTGCTCCGTCCACGACAGGTACTCACGGAAGGGGCGGGCCTTCTCCAGGCCGGCGTCCCCCTGCTCGCGCAGGGTCTTGTAGAGGCGCAGCAGCTCTTCCAGGCACAGCCGAGCCGAGCCCGCGTCGAGCACCGCGGCGTGATACCCGAGGACGAGCACTCCTGCGTCCGGCCCGGTGCGCAGCAGCGACAGCCGCACCAGCGGCGCGGCGGTGAGATTCATTCCGCGCTGGAGGTCAGCAGCCAGCCATGCGTCCAGTCCGCCCTCCGGGAGGGCCGTGGCGTCCACGCGCTCCAGGGTGGGAGCGACCTTCTCCCGGATGACCTGCATGGGCTCGGCGAGGCCCTGCATGAAGAAGGCGGTGCGCAGGGCGGTGTGCCGGCGGGCCAGCTCGCGGAGGGCATTCTCGAGGGCGGGCTCGTCCACGGCGCCGCGGAAGGGCGCGTGGAGGTGCTCCAGGCGGGTCTCGGGCCGCGGCTGGGACAGCAGCTCGCGCTGCGAGGCGGTGAAACGGTAGACGTCCTCGACGTTCTTCATGGTGTGGGGGCGCGGGTCCCGCGAGCCGTGTCCGGCCGCCCGCTTCCAGGGTGTGGGAATCGAGTGCGGCGCCGACGGTAGCACGGCGCCTCCCACGGCCGGGAGGTGTCCGCCCGCGCCTCCGTAGGGAGCGCAGCGCCCCGGCTCGCTCACTCGCTCCGCAGCGACACCACCGGGTCGACACTGCTGGCGCGCCGCGCGGGCATGTAGCTCGCCAGGACTCCGAGGACGACCATGAAGCCCGACGTCAGGAGGAAGAGCGCCGGCTCGGTCGCCTTGACCTCGTAGAGCAGCGCGCCCAGGTAGCGGGTGGAGGCAAAGGCGGCTGCGACGCCGATGGCCACACCGATGACGACGACCCTCGTGCCCTGTGACACCACCTGCCGCCGCACCGCCCCGGGGGTCGCCCCGAGCGCCATCCGCACGCCGATCTCCCGCGTCCGCGCGGAGACGACGGACGACAGCACCCCGTAGAGCCCGACCGCGGCGAGCAGCAGCGTCAGTCCGGACACCACGGCGAACGTGAGCATCGTGAAGGACAGCTCCACGGTCGACCTCCGCGCCAGGAACTCCATCGTGTACTCGCGGTAGACGGGGGCCTCGGGGGCGACCTGGCGTACGTGCTCGCGCACCTCGCCCTGCAGCGAGTCCGCGCGCGGCGACTTGATGACGTACGCGGGCGAGCTCAGCCTCCACGATGTCGGGGTGGGCCCGGTCAGCGGGAAGTAGACGACCGCCTCTCCGGCCTCGCGCCAGTCGTCCTGCTTCACGTCCTCCACCACGCCCACCACGGTGAAGGGCAGCACGGTGTTGTCGCCGAGGACGTGGCGCAGGCTCTGGCCCAGCGGGCTCTCGCGGGGCCAGAGCTGCTGCGCCGCAGACCAGCTGACGACCACGTTGCTGTTCGGCGTGAACGCCTCGTCGCTCGTGAACGCACGCCCCTGCAGCAGGTCGATCCCCATCGCGCGGAAATAGTCGCCCCCGGTGAAGTTGCGGGCGAGCAGGGTGCCGCTGTCGTCCTCGGCCATCGTGTCGGTGCGGAAGCGCGCCGTCGAGGTCGCCTCGTCGAGCGGGATGTTGTTGACGACCCCGACCGCGGTGACGCCGGGCATCGTCCGTAGCCGTTCCATGAACGCGGCGTGCATCCGGCCCCAGGACGGCCCGTCGGTGAGGTGCGGCTGCTCGGGCGCGAACTGGAAGGTGTAGAGGCCGTCGGTGTCGTAGCCCGGGTCCACGTTGCGCAGGCGATTGAAGCTCTGCAGCAGCAGCGCGGCGCCGATGAGCAGCACCAGCGCGAGTGCGGTCTGCCCGATCACGAGCCCATTGCGGAACCCGTGTCGCTGCGCCGTCGCTGCGCGACCGCCGTCGCGCATGCTGTGGAGGTTCGCGGACGCGGCGCGCAGCGCGGGGGCGGCGCCGCAGACGAGCGCGCAGAGCAGGACGAGCCCGAACGTGGTCGCGACCGTCGCCAGGTCAAGTCCCGCGGCGCCGAGCCGCGGAAGGCCCTGCGGCGCAGCGGCCACGAAGAGCGGCAGCGTCACTGCGCTGAGGCAGATGGCCAGCAGGCCCGCGGGCACCGCCACCAAGAGTGCCTCGGCCAGCTGGGACCGCACCAGCTGTGCCGGCGCCGCCCCCAGGGCCCGGCGCACGGCCAGGTCGGAGACGCGGCCCTCGGCGCGGACGAGAAACAGGTTGGTGACGTTCGCGCATGCGATGAGGAGGGCGAGGGACACGGCACCCAGCAGGAGCCAGAGCGAGGTGCGGGCGGTGCTGCCCACCATCCGGTCGAGCAGCGGCACCGCCACCGCCCGGTGACTCTCGATGAGGCGGGCGTAGCTCGGCGGGCCGCCGAAGCGGGCCGGCAGCTCCTTGGAGAGCGCCGTCAGCTCCTGGTCGAGCTGCTCGAGCGTCACGCCCGGCTTCATGCGCGCCACGGTGAGGGCGCCGAGCTGGCCGGGACGGACCTGCTCGAGCCGCATGGGGTTGGCGATCCACAGCACCGTCTCGTCGTTCGGGAAGCGGAACTCCGGGGGCATGACGCCGACGACCTGCTTCATGTCGTCCGAGACGAAGTACGACCTCCCGATGACGGAGGGGTCGCGCCCGAACCAGCTCGTCCACAGCTGGTCGCTGATGACGACGACGCCTTCTCCATCCTCCGGGACAGGGAGGCGCCCGAGCTGGGGGCGCACGCCGAGCGTGGAGTACAGGTCGTAGGTCGGCCATGCCATCCGCACGCGCTCGACTCGCGTGTCCACGCGCAGCGTCGCGGTCCCCGAGTCGAGCTGGGTGATGCCGTCGAGCAGCTTCGAATGCTCTTTGTATTGCAGGTAGAAGTCGGCCCCGAGGTCGAAGCGCTCCGGCTGGTCCGACCCCGGGGCCGTGCCGGTCAGGGCGACCAGCCGCTCCGGCTCCGGGAACGGGAGGGGCTGCACCAGGACGGCGTTGACGACGCTGAACATCCCCGCGACCGCGCCGATCGCCAGGGCGAGGGTGCTGACCGTGGTGATGAGGAAGCCCGGCGTGCGCAGCAGCGCCCGCCACGCGTGGCGCAGGTCCCGGCCGAAGCCCTCCGCCCACGCGAACGGCTGCACGTCGCGGAACCGGTCCCCCGCGGCGGCGACGTTGCCGAAGTTGCGCCGGGCGACCCGCTCGGCCTCCGCGGGCGACAGGCCCTGCGCCCGCAGCCGCTCCGTCTCCAGCTCGAGGTGGGCGCGGACCTCCGCGTCAAAGTCTTCCTGCGACCGGCGTCCGAACATCACGCGCCCTCCGGCGTGGGGCCTGGCGACATGACCCGGGCGATGGACTCCACCAGCCGGTTCCAGCGCCCGGTCTCGATGGCGAACTGGTTACGGCCCGCGGCCGTGAGCGAGTAGAAGCGCGCGCGCCGGCCGTTCTCGGAGACGCCCCACTCACCGCGGATCCACTTGCGGCTCTCCAGGCGCTGCAGCGCGGGGTACAGCGAGCCGTGGTCGACGAGGAGCTCGTTGCCCGACCTCGCCTGGATGGCCATGGCGATGCCGTGCCCGTGGTGCGAGCCGAGCGCGAGGATGCGGAGGACGAGCAGATCGAGCGTGCCCTGAAGCAGCTGGCCGCGGGTCGGTTGGGCGTCTTGAGTAGGCATTCTACCAGAGCATCCCGTGGCTACAGGTAGAATGTCAACCTGACGCGGATGGCTATGGAGCGTCGAGCTGTCCGGCCCAGATGTCCTTCACCCCACCGATGTGGTCGAAGGCGCAGTGCGCCGCCCCCGCGACGACGTTCTGCTCCAGCGGGATGGAGTAGCCCTGGTACGCGGAGACGCTGGCCTGGATGTCCGTGAGGTACGTGTCCTGGTCGCCGTAGGTGTAGAACAGCTTCGTCGGGCCGCGCAGCTCGGGCCGCGTGCTGTCCCAGCTCAGCTCGCCGCTCCACGGCGCCTCGCCGCCGCATCCCAGCGCGTAGACGCCCCGGTAGCGGTCGCCGTACCTCGGCAGGAAGCTCGCGGTGAGGAACACCGAGCCGCCCGAGGAGCCTCCGAAGAAGATGGGCTCGTTGCGGAGGTCCCAGCGCTTGCGCAGCGTATCGATGACCTGCACCAGCGCCTGTGCGTTCGCTCCGTCCAGGTCCCGGTCCGCCGCCGTCGCGGTGTCCGTGCACGTCGTCAGCGAGGGCTTCGTCCACCACGCGCACCTGTTCGGTGCCAGCGCCGACACGTAGAGCGTGTCGTGCTCATAGGCCCACGGCGCCTGGAGGCGTGGGGCCGTGTTGCCCGTGTGCGCCCGCGCGCCGTCGCCGTGCAGATAGATGGCGAGGTGCATCGGCTGGGGCACGATGCCGACCCGGGGCTCGACGATCTTCAGCTCGACGCCCGCCACCTGCGCGGTGCAGAACGTGTAGGTCTGGTTGTTGGCGGTCACCGTGCCGGTGCTGTCACACGGCAGCTTCCCGGAGCCGCGTGAGCTCCCCGAGCCACCGTCCGTTCCGGCGTCCGTTCCCGCATCCGTCCCTGCGTCCGCTCCCGCATCCGTGTCATCCGGAACGCCCGCATCCACGCCCGCGTCCGTCGGCTCGGGAGGAGGTGGGTCGTCGGAGCACGCGGCGAGAGACAGCGCGAGGAGGGCGGAGACGAGGAGACGGTACATGGCGGGCCTCGGAAAGAAGGTGGGCACGACACCGCGGGGGCGGTGTCCCCCAGGCTACCCCGACTCCCTGGTGCCGGTGGCGATACCGGTGCTCGCTACGGTCTGCTCCACCAGTTCGCGCAACCCCTGGAGGACCGGTGGGCTGAGTCACCTCCGAAGATAGGCAAGGATGCCTGCCCAAGTCGCGCGGCAGCCTGGGCAGGTCTCCAGCCCAGGCAGCGACCAGCGCCGCTCAGCGCGGAGGGTGCCGCTCCAGTGCCCCTCGGCGGTCTTCAGCTCGAAGTATCGCGTGGAGGAGGCTGTCTCACCGGAACGCATTGACCACGGCGGCGGCTGCGAGAGAGCCATCGAGGATGGCCGTGCCCGGTAGCGACTCTGGCCGCTTCCGCAGCTGGTCCTCGCTCAGCCGTGCCACCGCGCAGATGGGCATCTGGTCACCGTCCGGCGGGTGGGCCTCGTAGTAACGGATGACGACCTGCGGACCGCTCGTCCAGACCTGCCCGTACAAGCGGGTCGTCGCCTCCAGGGTGCCCAGTTCGCGCATGAGGACGCTCTCAATCGGGCCATCGTAGAGGGTGATGCGGCGTGACCTCATCTGGTTCGCGTCCAGTTCCACCAGCGCTGCGTCCCCGACACGCAGCTTCAGGTAGCGCATGACTTCGAGCGCCTTTTCCGGACACTCCTGCGGGCCCGGGGCGCCGTCTGGGCGAAGCGAGACTCCACCCGTCTTGGTGCAGGCCGAGAACGTAGCAAGTAGGATGACAGAGGGGAGCAGCAGGGCGCGGCTGTCGGGCATGGCCTGCATTTCTACTGCCGAATCAGAGTGCGATCCATTCTGACCATGACCTGTAGGTTCCCGTCAGACCGGAAGATCTGGAGGGCGAGATCCACGAGCTGTCCCTCATGCTCGAACGCGCTCATGTCCGCTACGACCGCGATGGTTCCTGCCTGCCCAGGAACAATCGCGGCACGGGTCAGGCGTGGTCGATTGAATTCTCTTCCTCGCGGTAGCGCTCATTCTCTTCAGTGAGCGCGTCGTTCTTCTTTTGCGCGTCCTTCAGTGCCGCATACATGGACGCGTAACTCTCCTGGTCTTTGAATACGTCGATCTGCTGGTCGAGAATCGGCGGCCATTTTCCTTCCTCCCTTCTCCACGGCGGCTTCACGAGGAACGGAATCTCGGTCCCATCAACCAGCGTCACCACCAGGGGAATGCCATCGTCCTGGTGCAGGTCCCGAAGGGGCTCGAGGATGACCTTGTTGCGGACCACCGCCAGCGCCTCGAGCCGCCCCTCCCAACCCGTCATCTTCGTCCTGCTGCCGTCTACCGGCTGCTCGAATCGCAGGGTCGTGACGATCTTCCCCTTCACGTAGACGGAGTGGGGGCCGCTAGAAGGGTGCTCGGACAGCATGATGGGCCGCACCAACGGCGTGTCGTACGTGTCGCGGGCCTGCGCGCCCGACGAGGCCATGAGGACAAGGAGCAGGCAAGACCGGATGGGTAGGCTCGGTCGCATAGGCCGGCCAACGTAGCAGGAGGGGAAGGGGACCTCCAACCCTCTCCATAGGCATGGCCTCTCACAGCCCGTTTACACAGAAATACCCGTGAGCCCCTTCCTCCTGGAAGTGCAACTGGGGTACGGGAATACCCGCCGTACCTCCAGGAGGAAGTCCATGAGCACAGGGAATCACGCCGTGTCCTCTGTCGTCCGAGCCGTCTGGCTGGTGTGCGTGGTGGTGGCGGGGTTCAGCTGTGGGGGCGGGGAGCTGCTCCCGGGCACGGAGGAGCATGGCACTCCGCTGGAGGTGGAGACGGCACGGCCGGAGGGTGCCCGGACGCAGGACTGGCGACTGGCGGCGCAGGACACGCTCGCGTTGGAGTCCCACAACCTGGTGTTGAAGCCGGACGGCACGGTGTGGTCCTGGGGCCTCAACTACGGTGGAGAGCTCGGGGATGGGACGACCGCCCATCGGGGCACGCCCGCGCAGGTGCCGGGCCTCACCGGAGTGACGGCGGTGGCGGTGGGCAACGGCTACTCGCTGGCGCGGCGAGCGGATGGCACGGCCTGGGTGTGGGGCTACAACACCTATGGGCAGCTGGGCGACGGGACGACCACCGGGCGGCTGTCGCCCATGCAGGTGCCGGGGCTCACGGGCGTGGCGGCCCTGGCGGGAAGCTTCAGTCACTCGCTGGCGCTGAAGTCGGACGGCACCGTCTGGGCCTGGGGTGACAACAGCGGGGGGCAGCTGGGGGATGGGACGACCACCCAGCGGCTGACGCCCACGCAGGTGCCGGGCCTCTCCCAGGTGACGTCCGTGTCGGGAGGCCATGCCTTCTCGGTGGCGCTGAAGTCGGACGGCACCGTCTGGGCCTGGGGCGACAACACGCGCGGGCAACTGGGGAATGGGACGACGACGAGCCGCCTGACGCCCGCGCAGGTGCCGGGCCTCACCAGCGTGGTGGTCTTGAAGGCAGCTCACTCCCACGTCCTGGCCATCAGGTCGGATGGCACCGCCTGGGCCTGGGGTGACAACTGGTTCGGCGTGCTCGGGCTCGGGGATGCGGCGATGACCCCGCGACTGGTGCCCACCCAGATTCCCGGCCTCACCGGCGTCGCGTTCATTGACTCGGGCGAACACTATTCGGTCGCGCTGAAGACGGATGGCACCGTCTGGGCCTGGGGCGACAACTCGTATGGGTTGATGGGAGATGGGACCGGCGGCATCAGGCTGACGCCCACGCAGGTGCCGGGCCTCACCGGCGTGACGGTCCTGGGCGTGGGCCGTTATCACTCGCTGGCGCTGAAGCAGGACGGCACCGCCTGGGGCTGGGGCCGTCACGACGACTTCCAGTACGGGAACCTCGGCACCGCTGAGTATGTGGTGCCCGTCGCCTCCCAGTTCACCGGCGCCCAGCGGCCGGCAGCAGGCATGTATCACTCGCTGGTGTTGAAGACAGACGGCACCGTCTGGGGTTCGGGCAACAACAGCGCCGGTCAGCTGGGAGATGGAACCGTCACGCGACGGACGACGCCCACGCAGGTTCCCGGGCTCACCGGCGTCACGTCCGTGTCGGCGGGGCGCAATCACTCGCTGGCGGTGACGACGGGCGGCAGCGTCTGGGCCTGGGGTGACAACAGCGGGGGCCAGCTGGGCGATGGGAGCACCACCGCGAGCCGGGTTCCCAAGCAGGTGGCGGGGCTCACCGGCGTGAGCGCCGTGGCCGCGGGCGACGGCTTCTCGCTGGCGCTGAAGACGGACGGCACCGTCTGGGCGTGGGGGCGCAACAACCAGGGGCAGCTCGGGGACGGAACGGGGCTTTCCCGGATGACACCCACCCAGGTGTCCAGCCTCACCAGCATGAAGGCCGTGGCGACGGCCCCTGGCGCGAGCCATGTGCTGGCGCTGAGGACGGACGGCAGCGTCTGGGCCTGGGGCCGCAACTCGCAGGGCCAGCTGGGCAATGGGACGACCACCCAGCGGCTGGCGCCGCTCCGGCTGGCGAACCTCACCGGCATCGTGGCCCTGGCGGTGGGGGGCGACCACTCGCTGGCGGTGAAGACGGGCGGCACCGTCTGGGCCTGGGGCCTCAATACCTACGGCCAGCTGGGAGACGGGACGGTGACCCGGCGGCTGCTGCCCGTCCAGGTGCCCGGCGTCACGGGGGCGACGGCCCTTGCGGCGGGCCATGCCCACTCGCTGGCCCTCATCTCGGATGGCACCGTCTCGGCATGGGGCCTCAACGCCTCGGGCCAGCTGGGGGACCGGACGAAGAGCAACCGGGCGGCTGCGGTCAAGGTGGTGGGCCTGACCGGCGCGGTGGCCCTGTCCGCGGGCCACTACTACTCGCTGGCGCTGAGGACGAATGGCACCGTCTACGCCTGGGGCGACAACGTCTACGGACAGTTCGGAAACGGCAGGTCGGGGTTCTCTCCCACGCCGGTCCAGATCTGGTGAGGCGCGCGCTCACCAGCGCCTGACGGTGCGCTTGAGCAGGGGGCACACCTCTGCTCGGGCGCCGGCGCGGAGCTTCGCACGCAGGCCCGGCTCGTCCGTCGTCCTGGCGGGCACCTGTCCACTGCAATTCCAGCGCCCGGAGGCAGGCGTCCGCCCGCGCGCGCCGCCACGCGGTGGGTTGTGCGTCACGCGGCAACCATTCCGGGGCCGCGTGCCGTCCCGGTGTTTCACTCCCCGGGACACTGGAGGAGTGCACCATGACGTCCCCTTCGCTCTTGCCGCGCGTGTGGCTGTCCGCCTGTGCGCTGGCGCTCGTGACCCTCGCTGGCTGCGATGACACCCCGGACCCGGTCGCGGACGCCGGCACGCCCCCTGTGGAGGACGCGGGGCCCGAGCCGTGGGACGGCGGCTACACCGTGCTCGAGGAGCGCGGGGACTGGATTGACCGGGGCCCCTTCGCGCCCTGCACCCTCGCTCCGGGGACGACGCCGAGCTGTCATGACCTGACCCCGTCCCACTTCGACCTTTCGTCATGTGATGCGGACGCGCTCGCCGGCCTCGAGCCTCATGGCATCTACCAGGCCGCCATGCGCTCGGAGACAGTCGCGGAGGACGGTGGTACCGCCGTGGGCTTCTCCTCCGTCGGCTTCATGCTCCACTCCGACGGCGGCACCGACACCCTGGCCGGCCGGCCCATCGCCACCCGGCTGACCGACGGCGGCAGCTTCTTCATCGCCACCCTCCCGCCGAGCGCGCCCACCATCAACTTCGCCTACGCCGGCTGCAAGACTCCCTCGCCCGGCGTCATCTCCGGCTGCTTCATCCGCTGCATCGGTGGAAGGTACTCCCGCGCCGGCACCTTCGAGGCCCACCGCATGACCTGGCCCGACGGCGAAGCCGAGGCCTCCGGCGGCCTGGTGCTGCGCTCGGAGTCCCTGGTGGCGCTGGGCGTGCCCGTGGACATCTATGTCACCAAAGAACATGCCTACGTCGTCTCGCTCGACAGGCCGGGCAAGCCCGGAGGCCTCACCGTCTTCGACGTGAGCGACCGGAGCCGCCCCGTCTTCAAGACGTCCATCAGCATCCCCGGTGACTCCTATTGGAACGGCGTCTGGGCCCTCGGCGACGCCCTGTACGTCGCCAGTGATGTCTCGGGCACCATCGTCTTCGACATCTCCCGGCCCGCCGAGCCCGCCTTCCTGCGCAGCCTGCCCTCGAGCCAGTACGGCGTGCACACCGTGCTCGTCGATGGAGACCGGCTGTATGCCGCGGACAACGGGGGCCTCTCACGTATCTACGACGTCACGAATCCGCTGGAACCCGTGCTGCGGCAGACCATCAGCCTGGACTTCCTCGGGGGAGGCGTCCATGACCACTTCGCCTACCAGGGGCGCCTCTACATCAACAACTCGTACGCCGGGCTCTCCGTCGTGGACGTCTCCAACCTCGACGCAGTGCTGCACCTGGGCCGCTACGTGCACGGCGGCTATTCGCACCACAACGCGGTGGGGACCTTCGCCGGCCGCACCATTGCCTTCGAGGGCGGTGAGTTCGCCGCCTCCCACCTGCGCGTGCTGGACGTGACGGACCCGGCCCGCATCGTGAAGATTGGCGAGTATCGCAAGCGCCCCGTCACCTCCATCCACAACATGATTCTGCGCGCAGACCGCCTCTACATCGCCTGGTACCACGAGGGCCTGCGCGTGCTGGACGTGTCCAACCCCACGAAGCCGCGCGAGGTGGGGCACTTCAACACCTTCCGTGAGTCGGACCCCGGCCGCTCGGAAGGCATCTTCGGGGGCGCCTACGGCATCCGCCTCCCCGGGGACGGCTTCGTCTACGTCGTGGACTCCACTCGCGGGCTGCTCATCCTCGACGAGCCCTGAGGCGCCGCGACACCCGCCCCAGGCCCATGCCCGGTGACCCCTCCGGGCCGGAAGTGGCAGGATTCAATCCCACCTGGCTCGCGACCCGTAGAGGCCTCCTCGAATGCCGCTCTTCCTGATGATCGTCGGAGCCATCGCCGTGCTGGGCTGCGGCCTTTGCGTGTATGGGGCCGGCGTCTGGAGACGCCGCGAGCGGTGGTGGGCGGAGGCACCTCTGACACCCATCGCGGCCGCCTCCAACGAGCAGCTCATCCGAGTCACGGGGCAGGCGGTGTCCTCGGGTCAGGTGGGGCCTCTCCCCGGCGCCCATGCCGCGGCCCTCTGGCGGGTCGATGTGGTCGAGACCAACAACAGGAGTTCCTATAGCAACAAGAGCTATCACCACGTTCGTTTCAGCGAAGGAGGGCTCGCCATCGCCGATGGCTCAGGCAGAACGGCGATGCTGGAGACCCCCTCGACCCACCTGCTGCTCGGCGCTCAGCCGGAGGTCGCGAAGCTGCGGGCGAGCGGTGCACCGACTCCCGAGCTGGAAGCGGTGTGCCGGCAGCTGGGCGTGTCTCTTCATCCAGACATGGAAGGCTGGAGCGCGGAAGCACGCGAGCGGGTCATCGCGCCGGGCACCATCGTCCACGCGGTCGGTCGAGCCCATGTCTATGCGAAGGCCGTGTGGCTCAGGGAGACGGATGGCGCCCTGGAGTCCTGCTTTGTCGTACAACATCCTCAGGCTGTCTTTGCCCCGCGCCGCAAGCTGATTGTCGCCGGTGCAATCCTCTTCGTCACCGGGTTGGTGCTCATCCGCCTGGGAGTATTGAGGCAATGGGGGCTTTGATGAGGGGAGGGGGCTGGCCCCTTCGCTGGAGCCAGCCAGTCGTCCCCACCGTCTACCGGGGGGGCGCTGCCCCTCGACGACTCACTCGACCCAGTGCTGGACCGTCAGGATGCGGAAGTCCGACGCCGTGTCCACGAAGAAGTGGACCTGGATGCCGCTCCACGGGCCCGTGCTGTAGCTGAGATGGCAGCCCTTGAAGGTGCGGCCGGCGATGCGCGCGTCGAGGTCCGCCTGTCCATCCGTGACGACCTGGCTGGGAATCTGGTTGTTGCGGCTCGCGGTCGAGACGGCGCTCGAGACGTAGTCGCGGACCTCGGTGGCCGTGGCCAGCGCCGGACGGTTCGTCCAGCTCCCGCTCGGGAAGGTGCTCGGGTCGATGCCAAAGCAGACACCCGAGGTGTTTCGCTCACTCCCATGCTCCCCGGCCATCACGTCCTCCACGTCGAAGGACAGGTCCATCTTCACGGTCCACAGGCTCTCGGGCACGGCATTCACCGCGGCGACGAGGACCTCCAGCGAGTACCCCTGCGTGGCGGCATTGCGGAGGTTGCGCAGACTCACCGCGCCGATGCCGGACACGTTGGAGATGCCCTGGATCGAGGTGAACGGGCGCAGGTTGATGAGGTTCGTGGCGCCATTCCACGCGTAGGGCAGGATGGCGTACAGGGCATTGGCGCTCGCGGTGTTCACCAGGGAGACCATCGCCGCGGCGTCATCCGTGGAGAGGGCGAGCTCGTCCAGGATGCCGACGCAGGAGCTGGTGATGTAGCCCAGGGCACGCGCACCACCTTCGAGCTGCGTCAGGCGAACCGGGCCCACGTCATTGACGGCGGAGACCTCCGCCAGCGTCACGAAGGGCGCCGTCGAGCGACGGGCCACGAGGTTGCTGGCGACGTCGCTGGGAAGATACGCGTCCAGCGTCTGGAATGACGCCGCGTTCACGAAGGTGATGATGCCCTGGCACTCGGGGGCAACGTCCACGTCCGAGGTGGTGAGCGGCGAGTCCTGGCGCTCGAGTGGCGTGGAGGCCGGCTCGGACTCGAGGGGACCACAGCCGACCCACAGGCTCGCGGAAAGCAGGGCTGAACCGAGACGACGCATCGGAGACTCCTCAGGTGTACGACGGGGAATGCGCTTCATACACCCATCTACCTACGAGAGGAGGCCGAGTGCCCGTGACTCAGCACCCACCGCGCTGACCGCGGGAAGGCCCGGTCCGACAGCGCTGGGACCGGGCCGCCCGGGGTGTGACTAGAGCTTGCTCCAGCAGACGCTGTACGCGGTCCGGCCGCAGGCCCTGTCGGCATGCTCGCGGCAGTTGCCATAGGCAACGTCGCCGTAGCCAGCGAAGTAGTGGGTGGTCTGCGAGGCGGTGCACCGCCACGTGCAGTAACGGGCGCCGCTGTCCCAGCCCTCACAGAGGGCCTGGTCCGTCGTGCCGAGCTCCGGCTCCGTGCTCTCGGTCTCCTCCGGGAGCGCGCCGCCGCAGGCGGAGAGGAGGGCGCCGAACGCCATGCTCATCATCAGGGTCTTCAGCTTCATGGGAAAGCCTTTCTCGGGGTGTGGTTGAGCTCGAGGTGTGCAGGGCGGGTGTCTCAAGGCTGCTCCGCCCGGAAAGCGCTAGCGGCTCCAGCAGACAGAGACCGCACTGCCCTTGCAGAAGTCGTCGGCGTACGCCCGGCACCCGCCATAGGAGACGCTACCGGTGGCGTAGATCCACCGGCCGTCGGAGCTGCACTTCCAGGTACACCGGCGCCCGCCAGCCTCCCAACCCTCACATACGCCCTGCTGCGTATCGCCGAGCACGTCCACCGAGCTGTCCGCGCCCTCCTCGGGCAATGGGCCACCGCAGGCGGAAAGGACGGCACCGAACGCCAGGCTCATCATCAAGGTCTTCAGCTTCAAGGCGGAGACTCCAGGGGAAGTGCCGGCGGCAGGCGCGGCACGAATCCCTTTTATCATGGGATTTTTCGGATTTTTAACATCTGGCAGGGTAGTCAATTTTACGCATGGTATGGCATTGCTTGAATGCAGTGCGTCGAGCGGAGGTGTCACGTGCGCGACGTGTTGGCGACGACCTGGTCTCTGGAAGAGAAGCGCGAAGCGTGTCTGCGCGCGCCCATGGGAGACGACCTGCTGCGTACGGACACGCGCATCATCGCGCGACCGGGCTGGTATCAGGTGGTCACCCCATCCGCGCCGGGCAGCATGCTCAACGAGGTCGTCCTCTCCCAGGTGGACGCCACGGAGGCGGAGCAGGTCATCGACGAGGCCATCGCGGTCTAGCGGGAGACGGGGCACCCGACGAAGTGGTGCGTGGGCTTCTGGACCCGGCCCGCGGACTTCGGGGAGCGGCTCACGAGGCGCGGTTTCTCGAACTGGGACGTGCGCGGGATGGGCTGTGACACCCGTGGGGTGTACACGGCTCCGCGGCGTGTCACGGTCGACGAGGTCACCGAGCCTGACCTGGGCGCCTACGTGGCGGTGGAGCAGCAGGGCTGGTCCCTTCCGGCGAGCGACGCCGAGGTCCAGCATGGGGTCTACCTGTCCGCGCTGCGCGCCCATCCGCGCAGGGTCCATCTGTTCGTGGCGCGACTCGGGGCAGAGGTTGTCGGCACAGCCGGGCTCGTCCTCCGCGACGGGTACGCCTACCTGCTGGGAGCGCAGGTGCTGGAGACGGCACGCGGGCAGGGGGCGTACCGGGCGCTGGTCACGGCGCGACTGGAGTTCCTGCGGGAGCGCGGCATCGGCTACGCGGTGACGCAGGCCCGCGAGGCCACCTCTGCGCCCATCCTCGAGCACCTCGGCTTCGAGACGCTGTTCCGTTCGAGGTGCTATCGGCTGTCGTAGGCTCGCCGGCGCGGGCGCGCGTCTCACAAGGGACCGTCCGCGGTTTGGGCGTGTCTGTAGCGCTTTCGCCGGAAGCCTATAGCGGCGGGTTCGATTCCCGCCGCCTCCACTAAAAGTAACCCGCCGTTGTCAGCCGCGCCCCCTCCGAGCGAGGGGGCGCGGTTTGACTCCAGGGACCAAATCGGGTCAGTTGGGACCGAAATTGGACCAAAACGGAGTCCTTCGGCATGGGTAGCGGCAAGGTCTGGTCAGGCAAGTGGAAGGGCGGGCGGACGTTCACGGCGAAGGACGGCCGCCCGGTGTACGTGCTGCGCAAGATGGTTGCGGGCAAGTCGTACACGGTTCACCTCGACGCGCGCAGCGAGACGGAAGCCGAGGCAGAGCTGGCCCTCTTCATGCGCGACCCGGAGGGCTACCGCACCCGGGGCGAGGCTCAGAAGCTCAAACAAGAGTCCGCCGTCTACATGGACGCGCCCACCGTGGGCCGCTACCTGGAGCACATGCGGCGCGCGGGCACCACCGCGCGCTACGTGGGCAACGTGGGCTTCTACCTCGCGGCGTGGGCCGAAGGGCTCGCGGGCCGCGACTTGCGCACCGTCACGCTCCAGGACTTGCTGCGCGAGTTGAACCGGCAGCCCACCGCGCGCAAGAACCGGATTACCGCCCTCAAGGCGTTCTGCGCGTGGCTGCGCGAAGACGCGGGCGCGTTGACGACGGCAGAGGACGCCAGCATTTCTCTCAAGGTGCCCGCCAGCCGTCCCGAGAAGTCGGTGCGCGAGAAGGGCTACAGCCTTGAAACCATCGAGCGCCTTTACCGCGCTATCTCCGGCTGGGAGTTCACCAACTTTCAGCAAGAGGCCACCCGCCGCGTGACGGACGTGCAATGCGTGCGGGACGTGCTGTGCCTGCACGCCAAGACGGGCATGCACGGCACCGAGATTGAGCGGCTCGCCCGGGGCGAGGGCAAGGTGACGCTGTTGAAGGAACCGGGGGAGATCGCCGCCACCGTGCGTTTCGTTCACAAGAGCGGGCGCGTTCACGTCCAGAGCCTTGACCGTCAGGCGCTCGCAGCCGTGCAACGGCTCCAGGCGCGTGGCGCGGCTCCGGTGGACAGCCACATTCGGCGCGTGGTGCGGCGGGCCTGCAAGTCCCTGGGCATGGAGTTGGTGCGCTTCGGGGAGTTGCGGCACAGCTTCGTTACCTGGGCTTCCGAGTGCGGCCAGGAAGTGCGGCCCAAGTCGGGAGGGCTGCCGCTCGCCGCGATTGCCGCCGTGGTGGGGCACACCTCGCCCGCGACCACCAAGCGCTTCTATGAAAACGTCGCGGTGCCGCCCATGATCAAGGTGCCGCTCCGGCTGGAGCACCCCGAAGATCCGGCAGTGCTGCCGCTCAAGGTTGCCGCAGCATCCTAAGAATCGCGTCCCTTGTTTCCCGCCCGGAGGCTGCATTCCGGGCGGGTTGCCGCTTGAGCTTGGGGGCTGGCTCGCGGCTGAAGCGCTCCTGAAGCGCTTCGATGCTCTCCACCGTCACCATGGCCGTCTTACCCACCTTGGGGGCGCGGCTCAGCACGCCAGCCTTGAGGAGCGCGAAGACCTGGGAGCGCCCGCAGCCGAGGAGCGCTTGTGCCGCGTCCACGGTAACGGCGCGGGCGGCCTGCATGGGGGCGCCCTGAGTGAAGCGGGCATGAAGGGCGCCCACGGCTTCCCGCAAGAGGCGTAGCTCCTCGTGGATGGACCGCAACAGCGCGGACTCGGCGCCGTCGTCCGGTGCGGGGGGCTGCTGCGGGGGAGTGGTGTCCTGCGTGGTGTCCTTCATGGTTGCTGACCTGCTGGTGCCGGGAGGCCGTGGGGCTTCCTGGCGGTGTCCGCACTGAGAGGCCGCGATGCGTGGGCGGAGTCACCACCCCGAAGGTGTGCCCCCGGAATGAGGGCACCCCGCAGCGTCAATGCGTGCCGGAAATTCTGCGGGACAACACAAACAATAGTCAAACATTCCGGCAATGACTGGCTGCTCACCTTGAGTGATAGGGTTTCGCGCGAGACATCGAGTTTCGCGCCTCTTCAGAGGGAGTTTCGCGCGGGAGCTTTGCTGCGTGGCGCGAAACGCAGCGGCGCATGTGATTGCGCTGATGGGTGCGCGAAATGGTGGTGAGGAATTGCGCCGCAAGGGGCGGAACGTTTCGCGCGGTGGGGTTTCGCGGCGGCGCAGTTTCGCGCGTGCACCACGGCGGGCGCGGCCCGGGCGAAACGGCGGCGCGGCGCGCGGCGGGTGCGGATTCGCGCCGCTGCGGGAAAAGCGCCCTCGCGGTGCGGCGCGGCTGGCTCAGCTCCACTCTGGGGCGCCGCGTTTCGCGCCGGAGGCGGGGCGCGTGGCGCGGAAGCGCTGCCGGGGTTTCGCGCCGTACCGACTGGGGCGGACGTTGCGCCACGGCGAAACGCGCACCCTCGGGGGGCGCCAATTCGCGCCACGGTGCCCCGCTGGTGCGCGCGGTAACGGCATTTCGCCCGCCCGCCGTTCCCGAGGGCCGCGTTTCGCGCGGCGCTGGGGGTTTCGCGCGGGTGCTGCGGATTCGTCCGGAGGCCGGGCCCGACTGCGCCGCCGTGGGTGTGCCGAGTGCTGCCTTCCGCCCGGGTTTCGCGCGTGGGCGCTGCTGGCGCTTGCTGGGCTGCTTGCCTCTCAGGGCTGCCGCCGCGATTCACGCCATAGCCCGAGGTGGTGCGCGGCGCGGGCAAGCTGCATGGCCCCGAGGTGGTGCTTGGCACCGGCCCTGGCCGCCACTTCGCACCGGACGGGCACCACGGCCGGAGGTGGCGCTCGGCGCGTGCAAGCGGCACGGCCCCGAGGTGGTGCTCGGCACCGGCCCTGGCCGCCACCGCGCACCGGGCAGGTGCCACGGCCCCGAGGTGGTGCTCGGCGCGGGCAAGCTCCACGGCCCCGAGGTGGTGCTCGGCACCGGCCCCGGCCGCCACCGCGCACCGGACGGGAGCCACGGCCCCGAGGTGGTGCTCGGCACCGGCCCTGGCCGCCACCGCGCACCGGGCAGGTGCCACGGCCCCGAGGTGGTGCTCGGCACCGGCCCCGGCCGCCACCGCGCACCGGACGGGCGCCACGGCCCCGAGGTGGTGCTCGGCGCGAGCAAGCTCCACGGCCCCGAGGTGGTGCTCGGCACCGGCCCCGGCCGCCACCGCGCACCGGACGGGCGCCACGGCCCCGAGGTGGTGCTTGGCGCGGGCAAGCTCCACGGCCCCGAGGTGGTGCTCGGCACGGGCCCTGGCCGCCAGTGCGCACCGGGCGAGCGCCACGGCTCCGAGGTGGTATGCGGCAGGGGCCCTGGCTGCCGCTGCGCACCGGCTGCCCGGCTGCCTTCGGTGCATCCTGGCAGGCATCCACCGCACCGGAGGGGAGCCGGAGCCGATTCGAGCGGTGGCGGCGTGGCGCGAAAGGGACGGCTCCGCATTTCGCGCCGCACGGAGGCGGGACCTTTCGCGCGTGGGTGCTTAGAGAAGGGCCCTATTTCGCGCCGCTGCTGCGTCAGGCGGGCGTGATGCGCCCCTGTCTACGGACGCTAATTCCCTGGCGCCGCCGTTTCGCGCCCTGCTTTCGGTCGCTGCGCGCCGCCCCGTGCGCGCTGGCTCGCTGGCGGTGCGAAACTGCGCCGCGTCCGTGCTGCCGGGAGGTTCGCCAAAGGGAGGCCCGCCACCGCGCCTCAAGTCGCGGCAGCGTGCGGCGCCGTCGTGCCCGGCCGGGCGAAACCGCGCCGCCGGTGGGCGGCGGTCCTTTGCGCGGGTGACTTTCGCGCCCCCGTGGGTTTCGCCCGCGCGGGGCGCGGCTCAAGACTGGGCTGCCCCTCTCGCCACCTCGGGCCGTAGGCACCCACTGCGCAGCGTGGAGGCAGCCCGCGCCGAGCACCGCCCGCGTCACTGCGCCGCCGAGAGTTTCGCCCGCGTCGAGCGCCACCTCGGGCCGTGGGCCCGTCATCCGGGCTGGGCAGGCGTTTCGCGTCGCACCCCACCTCGGGGCCGTGGCGTTTCGCGTCGAGCACCACCTCGGAGCCGTGGCAGCCGTCCGCGTACCGCACTTCCGCGCTGCCTGGACTTTCGCCCGCGCCGAGTGCCACCTCGGAGCCCTGGCGGCCATCCGCACGCCGTACTTCCGCACGGCCCGGAGTTTCGCCCGCGCCCCGCACCACCTCGGGACCGTAGCGCCTGCTCGGTGCGCGATGGCAGCCAGGGCCCCCGAGCACCACCTCGGAGCCATGGCGCTCGCCCAGTGTGCCGTGGTGGCCAGGTCCCGCGCCGAGCGCCACCTCGGAGCCGTGCCGCTTGGCCGCGCTGCGCGTTACCTCGGAGCTGTGGCGCTTGCGCCGAGCACCACCTCGGGCCGTGGGGCCCGTCCGGGTTGGGCAGGCGTTTCGCGCTGCGCCCCACCCTCGGGCCGTGGCGCTTGCCCGGTACGTGCTGGCTGCCAGGGCCCATGCCGAGCACTCCTCGGGGCCGTGGCGCTTGCCCGGTGCGCGGTGGCGGCCAGGGTCGGTGCCGAGCGCCACCTCGGGCCGTGGAGCCTGCCCGCGCCGAGCGCCACCTCGGGGCTGTGGCCGCCATCCGCACGCTGGGCTTGCGCGCGGCCTGGAGTTTCGCCCGCGCGGCGCACCACCTCGGAGCCGTGGCGCGCGCCCGGGTTGGGCAAGGCGTTTCGCGCTGCGCACCACCTCGGGCCATGGCGCCCGCCCGGTGCGCGGTGGCGGCCAGAGCCCATGCCGCGCACCACCTCGGAACGGTGCAGCTTGCCCGCGCCGAGCGCCATCTCGGAGCCTTGCAACCATCCGCACGCCGCACTTCCGCACGGCTCGGAGTTTCGCCCGCGCGGCGCACCACCTCGGAGCCGTGGGGCCCGTCCGGGCTGGGCAGGCGTTTCGCGCCGAGCACCACCTCGGAGCCGTGCAGCCATCCGCACACCGCACTTCCGCACGGCACGGAGTTTCGCCCGCGCGGCGCACCACCTCGGGCCGTGGCGCCCGTCCGGGTCGGGCAGTCGTTTCGCGCCGAGCGCCACCTCGGGGCCGTGGCGCCCGTCCGGTGCGCGGTGGCAGCCAGGGCCGGTGTCGAGCACTACCTCGGGCCGTGGCGCTCGCCCGGTGCGCGGTGGCGGCCAGGGCCGGTGCCGAGCGCCACCTCGGGGCCATGGAGCTTGCCCGCGCCGAGCACCACCTCGGGGCCGTGCCGCTTGCCCGCGCCGAGCACCACCTCGGGGCCGTGGCGCCCGTCCGGTGCGCGGTGGCGGCCGGGGCCGGTGCCGAGCACCACCTCGGGGCCGTGGCACCTGCCCGGTGCGCGGTGGCGGCCAGGGCCGGTGCCGAGCACCACCTCGGGGCCGTGCCGCTTGCACGCGCCGAGCGCCACCTCGGAGCCGTGGAGCTTGCACGCGCCGAGCACCACCTCGGGCCGTGGCGCCCGGCCGGTGCGCGGTGGCAGCCAGGGCCAGTGTGCCGAGCACCACCTCGGGATCGTGGCGCCCGTCCGGTGCGAGGTGGCGGCCAGGGCCGGTGCCGAGCACCACCTCGGAGCCATTGAGCTTGCCCGCGTCGAGCGCCACCTCGGAGCCGTGGCGCTCGCCCGGTGCGCGGTGGCAGCCAGGGCCGGTGCCGAGCACCGCCTTTGGGGCCGTGGCCGCCACCCGCACACCGCACTTCCGCGGCCCGGTACTTCCGCGGCCCGCGGTTTCGCCCGCGCCTAGCACCACCTCGGAGCCATGGCGCCCGTCCGGGTTGGGCTCGGCGTTTCGCGCTGCGTACCACCTCGGAGCCGTGGCGCCCGCCCGGTGCGCACTGGCGGCCAGGGCCCATGCCGAGCACCGCCTCGGGGCGCCCCGGGATGCGCAATAGCGCGCACAGGCTCGCGTCTTCAGACCTGGCCCTCGCGCCCTCGCGTTGCCCACGGCCGCGCCGGGAGTGCGCTCGGGGAGGGCTGGCGCCTGTTACGCTTAACCCATGCGGTTACGCCTCTTGCCACAACTTCCCGGGCTCTTGCTGGCGCTCCTGTCCATGGCGGCAGGGGCGGCGGAAACAGCGACGCCCCCCAGCCCCTCCCTTCAATTTCGCCGCGTGCCCCTCACGGCGAAAACCGAGGTGGTGCGCGTCGCTCCGGGTATCCCCACGACGCTCAATTTCGACGCGGAGATAAACCAACAGGCCGTGAAGCGGGATGCCCCGGCCCGCGTCAGACTGCTGGCGATTTCGGAGCGCTCCGTCACGTTGATGACCGAGGGCGAACTGCGCGAAGGGGTGACGCTGCGCGTGCCATTCCTGAATGAGCCCGCCCTCGCAGAACCCGTCTTCCAACTCGTCACCGCTACGGACGTGGCGGACGGGCAGGTGATGATTTACCGCAGCGCCAACGCGCCGGAGTTGATGCGAGCGCGGTTGGCCGAGTTGGAGGCCCGCAGCGCCGTGTGCGAGGCGGCACTCTCTGCGCAACGCGAGCGCGGCAAGGCCATGGGCCCCGCTGATTGGGTCCTCTCGGGGCAGGTAGAGGATTGGGGTGTTCGTTTCGCCTTTCTCAAGCGGTGGTCCAACTCGGGCACGGCGGGTGTGGAGGCTTTACAAGTCCGTCGCTTCCAGGCGGCTGCGTGGGTGGTGCTCGCCATGGAAGTGCGGAACGCGTCCGGGCAGCTCTGGCGGCCGGGGCGGGCATGGCTGGAAGGTGCCACCGGCAGCCGCGTGGAAGCGCGCACGGTGCGCATGGCGCCCGAAGTGCTGGCGCCCGGAGAAAGGGCGCGCGTGGTGGTGGAATTCGAGAGTCCGGAGAAGCGCCCGGGAGAAGTCTTCGGGTTGGTGGTGCAGGACGTGGACGGCGCCCGGCCCCTGTCCGCTACGGGCGTGGTGATTGAGGACAAAGCGCAGGAGAAGAGCAGCCCATGATGAACGCGGACCCCCCCAGCTTCCTCAAGCCCGGCGCCCACCTCGACGCCTACCGCATTCGCAGGTGGAAGGGAGGGGGCGCCTATGGCGACGTGTACGAGGGCGAGAAGAACGGCAAGCCCTATGCCCTCAAGCTGTCCAAGCACCGCCACTCCAGCGACGACCCGGGCAAGACGTACCAGCGCCAACTGCGCGAGTTGGTGTGCCTTGTCCAACTGGAGCACCCCAACATTGCCAAGGTGCTCGGCTGGACGCGCACCGAGGCGGGTTACGGCTGTCTCGTGCTGGAATACGTGGACGGTTGGACGCTGGCCGAATGGCTCCAGGAAACGCGCCCCACCTTCGGGCAAGTCCTGCGCGTTTTCGCCAAGCTGGCCGATGCGCTGGCGTATATGCACCGCCAGGGCGTGCGGCACCGGGACGTTTCGCTGTTAAACGTCATGGTGCGCAAGGCGGACGGCGAGCCCGTCATCATCGATCTGGGGGCGGGAGAATACTCCGGGGCGCACGAGTTGACGGATGCGCCCTTGCCACCGGGTACTACCCGCTACCGCTCGCCCGAGGCGGCCCGCTTCTTCAAGGAACACCAGAACGACCCGAGCGCCCGGTACGACTTCCCGCCAGAGGATGACCTCTACTCGCTGGCCGTGTGCCTCTATGACGCGCTGACGGACGCGGAGCCCGCGCGCAGGGCGGACGCACGTAAGGCCCCGCGCCTCAACGTCAACAGCCCCACCACGGCGCCACTGTCCGCCCGCCGCGTCAATCCGCGCGTGCCGGAGCCGGTGAGCGCCTGGGTGGAACGGTGGTTGGTGCGTGACGTGGAGAAGCGGCGGCCCGCGTTGGCCGCCATGCCCGGCGCCCTGGAAGAGCTGGGCAGACAGGGCGGCGCGGAGTGGCTGGACACCGTGCAGCCCCCTTCGGAAGCGGGGGGCGCGGCCCCCGAGCGCACCCCACCCGGAACGCGGCGGCGCGTGCGGGGGTGGGCCGTGGCCGCCGCCGTGCTGGCCGCTGTCGCGGTGTTCGCGTGGCTGCGCGCCTCCCCCTCGTCAGAAGGGCCGCCCTCCCAGCCCGCGCCGGAGTCCTCCAGCGCCCCGCGTGCGGCGGCCCCGGACACGCCACCTTCCCGGCCCGTGCCGTCTACCAGTGCAGTACCGTCCCCACCCCAGGTGCCCCCCGTTGCGAAGGAAAGTCCCTCTGTGAGTGCCCCCAAGAATCCGCCCCCAAGTCCGATTGGCGCGAAGAAGTCGAAGAAGGCCGCGCCCGTCGTCAGCCCTGAATTCCTCAAGCAATGCGCCATGGCGGGTGCGAGTGCCGCCGCGTTGATGGGCTGTCCCGCCTCTCAGGTGATGCCCACGCGGGAGGCGTGCCCCGCAGCAGCCGTGGAAGCCATGGACGCAAGAGGGCTGGAGAATCTGAGTGCTACCAACATCATCGTTGACCCGAAGCAGCCCGATTTCGTGAAGAACGAGAAGGAGTGCAAGGACCGGGGCAACTGGCGCAGAGACATCGCGTGCTTCGCCATTGTGGGCGACGGGAAAATTGAAAGCGTCGTGAGGGACGGCACTTACGGGCTGCCCAAGGGCACGCGGCTCTACGGCCAACTGTGGACGAGTGGGGACGAGGTGGTGGGCCGCTACACCCGCGCCGTGTTTCCCCCCGACTTCGACGTTGGGGAAAGAGGTTGGGAGCGTGACTTCCCCGTCTGCCTTGCCCTCGGGCTCAACGGTGGTGCGGAGAAGGTTTCCGGTTCCAAGCCCGGTGCCGCGATACTCAAGGCGACCGAGCAAGTGCGGCCCATTTTTGGGCAGTGGCCATGAGGGCACGTCGTAAAGGCTCTTTGCAGAAGATAGCCCCGCTAGCTGTAGCAACAATGTTGCGATAACTCGGGCCTCAAACCTGGGGAGTCGTTCCCTTCCGGGCCTACTCCCCCGTAGTTTTCTCCCTGCATTCGCGCGGTGTCCGTCGCCGCGCTTCCAGGAAGGAAACGCCCTCATGGCTTACGCCGGTTCCCCGTGGTTTCCCCCCGGGACAATCCTTTTCTCTCGTGGAAAATCCACCTACGAAATGGTGGAGGACTTGGGGCCCGGCCACCATGGCGAGCGCGTGCTCGTGGCGCGCCATCGCGTCAAGGGCGACGCACGCGGGAGGGTCATCCTCAAGGCGTTGCCCCTGCCC
This sequence comes from Pyxidicoccus xibeiensis, assembly GCF_024198175.1. Taxonomy (NCBI): domain Bacteria; kingdom Pseudomonadati; phylum Myxococcota; class Myxococcia; order Myxococcales; family Myxococcaceae; genus Pyxidicoccus; species Pyxidicoccus xibeiensis. The sequence goes on along the minus strand of NZ_JAJVKV010000021.1, from coordinate 25,550 downwards.
GCCGTCACGTCCGAGTTGAAGCTGGCGCGTAAACGACTGGAGGAAGAGGTACGGCTCGCCAGCTATCTGCGCCATCCGAACATCGGCCGCGTCTACGGAATGCACAAAGTCCAGGGCGCCCTGTATGTGATTACGGAGTCCGTCACCGGGTGCTCACTCAATACCCTTGTCGAAGTGGCGCTGACGCATGAGCGCTACTTTCCCGAATCCTTCATGCTGTACGTGGGCACCCAAATGGCTGGGGCCCTGGCGCACGCGCACGCCTGCCGGAGTGAGAGGGGCGAGCCGCTGAACATCGTCCACCGCGCGATTGACCCGGTGCGCATTCGCGTGACGCTGGCGGGGGAAGTGAAGCTGATGGATTTTGGCCTCGCGTCCGCGCGGCTTCCGGGCCAGCGGAGCACGCGCCGACCCGGCGCACGGGGAGACGTTTATTGGGCCTCGCCCGAGGCGCTACTCGGGCAGCCCGAGGATGCGCGCTCGGACCTGTTCACGCTGGGCATGGTGCTGGTGGAGTTCGCCACCGGGAGGCACCTGCTCAGTGCGCCCGACATGCTGCTGGAGGGCTTGTGGGCGCTCGTACCTGAAGCGGAGCGGGAGCGGCTGGGCAGCGCGATTGCCCGCGTGCAGGATGATTGGGATGGGGTGGACCCAGAGGAAACCATTTTGCGGGCAGCCACCTTCACCCCGGCGGACGTGGACGCGGCAACGCAACGACTCTCAGAGCCCACGCGGGCCGTGTTCCGCAAGTTGCTGCACCGGGAACCGGCAGAGCGCTACCCGTCCGCACTCGCGCTGCAAGAGGCGTTGTCCAGCGTGCTCCGGGAGCGCGGGGGGTACAGCGCCAAGAATGCGGCAGACGAAATCCAGGCGGCAATGCGGCGGGCGGGCGAAGCGCGGGCCGATGAAGAGGACGGAGCGCAGAGCGCGTTCTGCGTGGACGCCATCACGACGGAGCCGAGCCCGCCGTGACTGCGCCCGTCCGGCGTCCGGTGACGTTTCGCGTCGCCGCTACGGACGAGTCCCTACGCGCATCCATTGGCCACGCCGCGAAAGCGGCGCGGCTCCGGTTGGGGCTCAGTCAGTGGGAAGTCGCGGAGACCATCGGCATCAACTCCGAGGTTTACGGGCGCATCGAGCGGGGGGGAATGGCTCCGAGCATTGACACGCTGCACCGCCTGTGCGTGGCGCTCGGCATTTCCGCTGACGTGGCTTTCGGCCTGGAGTCCTCCGGTGCGCGTGCTGCCGCGATTGAACCCGTGAAGCAAAGCACCCTGATTCGCCGCCTCGTGCGGCGTGCGTCCGTCCTCAGTGCGCGTTCGATGCGTACGCTGACGTGGATTGCCGCCAACATGGCGCCCGACGCGCGGAAGAAGCGGGCGCGGTAATCACCGCGCACCCGGCATGCATTACGGCTCCGAAGTGGTGCGCGGCACGGGCGCTGGCGGCCACCGCGCACCCGGCGGCATGCATTACTGCTCCGAGGTTGCGCTTGGCGCGGCGCTGGCGGCCACCACGCACCCGGTAGGCACCACGGTTCCGAGGTGGCGCTCGGCGCTGGCAGGCACCACGGCGCAGAGGTGGTGTCCGACATGGGCGCTGACTGCCACCGCGCACCGGGCAGGCACCACGGCGCCGAGGTGGTGCTTGGCGCGGGCGGGCTCTACGGCGCCGAGGTGGCGCTCGGCAAGCGCACTGGCAGCCACTACGCACCCGGCAGGCGCCACGGCCCGAGGTGATGCCCGGCGCGGGCCCTGGATGCCACCGCGCACCGGGCAGGCGCCACGGCCCCGAGGTGGCGCTCGGCATATCCCCCGTCCGCCGCTGCGCTCGGTGGAGCCGCCATGCCCCCAAGGTGGTGCTCGGGGAGGCCCGATCCGATGGGTCCTGGCCGTGACTCGCCGCGCCCCGGAGGATGGAGCCCTTTCCCGCTGGGGGGCTGATGAGGGTACATCGCGCTGCCGCGCTGCTGCTGGCTTTGGTGACAGGTTGTGCCTCGGGGCGCGTGGTGCGCTTGGAAACTGGCCGAGGGCCGTCGGTCGTCTTCACTCCCGTCAACGGTGAAGCCGGGCCGGTGGAGGTGGAGCGGGACGACTTCAAGAAGGCCGTGGCGCGGCTGACGCGGGAGATGCGGCCTCCGGCCAATCCCCAGCAGGCCGCGCGGCATCTGATGGGAGTGGATGCCCGAGGCGGCGCGTACTTCTTCAACGAGCGGACCCGGCAGCTCACGCCGCTGGACGGCGCTGCATTGGCGTCCGACATGCCCCCAGCGGACGTGGAACTGACGCGGTCATATCTGCGCTGGTGCGAGCGCACCGGGCGCAAGGGCGACTGTCTGCGCCTGTTGATAGAGAGTCCTACCGTCACCGGAGACGGGCACTACACCCTGGCCATGGCCCTGGCTCAAGGTGTCGTCCGGGAAGAGATGCTGGACGCCTTTCGGGACATGGCCGACCCACACGCGGCGCTCTCGGCGGTGCTGTGGACCATGACCCTCTACCTGGTCCTCTGGTCGGTACCCGAGCCGGTGAGCAAGGGCCTGGCTGCCGTGATGACGGCCACAGCCATCGTCTACCTGGGGGTAGATACCTTCTGGTCGCTGATAGCGGGCTTCAAGCGGCTGGTGGAAGCGGCGGACCGGGCCACCACGTTTGACGACTTGCGCGATGCGGGCGAGCGCTACGGCAAGGTCATGGGCCAGAACGCGGCGCGAGCCTTCGCGCTGCTGGCGACGGTGGCCGTGGGCAACACTGCGGTGGGTTTCGCGGGCAAGGTGCCCACGCTGCCCGGCTCCGCCCAGGCGGCGGTGCTGGCCGGGGACCGCGCGGGCATCCGCCTTGCCGCCGTGGGCGACGTGGGCGCGGTGGCCGTGTCGGGCGAAGCCGTCACCGTGGCACTGGCTCCCAACGCTATTGCCATGACGGCACGGGCCATGGGGGGCGCGGCTGCCGCCCCGGTGGACGCGGAGGGCCATGACCACCACATCGCTACGAACAAGTGGTGGAAGTCCACCCACAATGATGGCCCGTGGTCGCCCGAGTTTCAGAAGATTTTCGACAAGGCGGGCATGTCGCTGGACGACCCGGCCAACATCGTTCGCGTCAAGGGCCACAAGGGGCCGCACCCGCTGGAGTATCATGAGCGAATTTTCGAGCGGCTGACTAATGCAACAAGAGGGTGCCGCACCATGCAGCAATGCCGCGAGGCGCTGACAACGGAACTCCGCAAGTTGGGGCAGGAAATCGCCACTCCAGGCACCAAGTTCAACAGGCTGGTGACAGGCACCTAGTAGGGACACAATGGTCAACATGCCAAAGCGGTACTTCAAGCTTGCCGTCGATATGTCCGTCAAGGCGCGTTGGTCGCTCGGAATGCTCGCTAATCTCCAGGGCCGGGAGGTGGACGACCCGTGGGCGTTCACGGATGGAAGACCCCTCCCCGACCCGGGCCGCTTGACGCTTCCCGTTACCAGCCCGGGAAGGACGGTGGACTTCAGTTATGGGGGCATCGCTACTCCGGTGGTGCATCCCAGGGTCGCGTCCGTCTTCGCTCGGCTCGCTCCCGAGGACATACAGCTCTTCCCTGTGGGGATTGAGGGCCAACCCGAGCCGTTCTGTGTCCTCGTGGCCAACAAGTTGATTCGCTGCATTGACGACGGGGCTTGCGAAGAGGTCCAGGTATGGACGCCAGAGGATGGGCGACCTGAGAAGGTTGGACAGTACCGGGATATATGGGGCTTGCGCATTGACCCCTCTAAGGTGGGCGACTCCAAGGTGTTCCGTACCTGGGGATGGCACATCGCCTTGATCGTCCGAGAGGAAATCCGGGATGCGCTAAATCACCTGGGCGCCACGGGAATGAAGTTTGACGAGGTTTAGGGGCATGTTCCCTGGCTCCGAGGTGGTCCTCTGTGCGGGCGCTGGCTGCCGCTGCGCACCGGGAGGGCTCTACGGCCCCGGTGAGCTTTGGGGCCTTGATGCGGGCGCCCAGTCGGGCGAGTGCCCGTCCCAGGGGGGCCACCGAAATGCGAGGGTAGCCGGGGCGCTCCATCTCCAGTGCGAGCAATTAGCGCGTCCACGGCGACCAGCACCAGCCCCAGGGCGTGCTCACCAGCGGCGGCTTAGCAGCACATTAGCCACGCATGGAGTATGTCAGTGCTAACTTTTGCCCACAGAAGTCTGCTCATTCCTTCTGGATTTCCGTGCTCACCTGTCCCTCGGTAGCCTACCTGCCGCCGCTCGCGCAACTACCGACGGGCTCGATGGTTCCACTGCGATGTTTCGCACCTCGTAGATGCGTTCACTAGTGGAGGGCACCGTCGGCAGCGGAGTAAGCTGATCTTTGCTTACCAGTACGAGGTAGCGGTGTGACGAGAGCTCGAAGCCTGCGAGCGGTCCGCTCGTGTAAAGCTCAGCCTGAGAGAACGCCTCCAGAGCCTTCCGGGTTGGGTCATCTCCCTCCCTCACGATCTTCCATTCGGTGAGCACCATGGCGTCGGCAGCCCGCAGTGCGTCCTCCTCCCTCACGGGCTCTCCAAGGACGAGGTCGGTCTTTCCTCCGACCGTGTCGGCCTTGAATGCCCAAATTCCGTGCAGAAGCAGATGCACCGCTCCGAGCTTCTCGCACGCATCTTCAATGCGACCGCTGGTTACCGAGAAAGCTCGCTGCCATTTTCTCTGAATGTCTTCGTCCGCGACTATGCATCGCTGGAGGTGAGTGAAGGCTCTCTCGACGGAACGACGGGCTCGCACCTGTTTGTCTGAGAGAAAGTAATCAAGCTGTGCTGCCACTTTCGCGAGTAGCGCGACTAGCAGAAGTCCCCCACCAATGTTGGGGGACCGGTCACGGCTGAATCGTAGGTGCTCGGCTTCAATGAACTTTGCGAGCGCTGCGTTGGCGTCCGGAGGGAGTTGCCGAACGAAGTCTCTTTGAAAGCCCACCAGGAGGTGAAACAATTCTATCAGCTCAGGAATGATTGCCCAGTTCTCTGTTGCGTGCTTGTCTGGTGTCCACTCTGGTTGGCGGCTGAGTAGTTCCAATGATGCACGTGCTGCGGAAAACCGTGCTGACCAAGCTCTCCACTCTTCAAGCCACAACATAGCCCCTCCTGGCTTTACCGGACGCTCCACCGCATTGTTCACGTTACTCCACGCATGCTCACCTTCCAACGACTGTGCGCCTTTCCATCTCAAGACGGCATTTTCTGCGGCACATGGCGGCCCTGCGCACGGTAGCGATGCACCGCAGAATCCACTGTGGACGCAGCGCACGTCAGCGTCTGGGCAGCGCCGCTGCACGTCGCCCCGCCGCTGACGACCGCGACGGCCAGGCACCGCCGGGCCACTGCCGCGCGCCGTGAGGGCTACGTGGCGCCGCTCGGCTTAGGCTCTGGCCACCGTTGCGCGCCGGGTAGGCACCCCGGCCGAGGTAGTGCTCTGCGGGTCGTGGCTGCCGCCGAGCAGCGGGCAGGCGCCACGGCCCCGAGGTGGTGCGCAGCGTGGGCAGCCCGCCAAGGTCCCCAGGATGGTGCTCGCCAGGGCCCTGACCACCGCTGCGGCTGCAAGGGGCGGCCCTGTCGGATCGCGCGCGGAGCCCGCACATGAAGTCTCACCTCGATCACGAGTCGCGGCCCGTGTGCTCGGGAGCGTCAAGGGTCGGCCACGCCGAAACCTGAACGGTTCTTCGCCCTTGACCCTCACTCCGCGCACAGGCAACTGGGCAACCGGCCGCAAGCGGCGACCCCCGTGCGGTCAGGAGTCGCGATCCGTTTGGCCGACCCGGACGCGATTCAAGAGGGCGGCCCATGACACTGCGGCACCGCCACGGATCCTCGGCTCCGAGGTGGTACTCGGCGTGGGTAGCTTCGCCCGCCCGAGGTGGTGCGCAGCCCGGGCGAAACGCCTTGCCCAACCCGGCCTATCCCCACGGTCCCGAGGTAGCGCTTGGCCCGGGCGAAACGCCAAGCCGCGAGAAAGCGTGGTGGGCGGGTAGCTGCTATGGCTCCGAGGTGACTCTCGGCCAGGGCCCTGGCCGCCGCTGCGCACGAGACGGACTCCACAGCCCGAGGTGGTGCGCGGCGCGGGCGTGGCCATTGCTGTGCACCGGGTCGGTGATCACCACGGCTCCGAAGCAGCGCGTTCGCACGGGTAGCCCCTACGGCTCCGAGGTGATGCTCCTCGGCAGGGCCCTGGCCACTGCTGCGATACCGCGACGGCTCCACGGCTCCGAGGTGGTGCTCGGCGCGGGGGAAGAGCCGACACTACACCGGCGGGCACGAGCGTGCGCGGTAACACCAAATAAGATAAGCGGGTAGAATAGAAACCTCACCTAGACTTTGGCATTCTAGCACCCACATCCAGAGGAGGATTGAATCGAAGTCCGCCATAACCGTTCTGTTCGGAAACCTGGTCTGAGTACCGCGCATCTCGTTTGCCGCACCTCTGCTATTTGCGCACTGGAGTCGCCCATGAAGCTAGAATCTCATGTGATCAAGACATTGCTCGCCGTGATGGTCGCCAGCTTTCCATGTATGGCGTTAGGCCAGCATGCTCCTCCCAAGAATTGGCGCAGTCCTGAGGGATATCAACAGGCGAAATGGGGAATGACCATGGCTGAAGTAAAGAAGGTCATCCCGGACACACGAAGAAGTGACGCAACAACTCTTGCACTTGAGAGCCCTGTTGCCGGATTCGGAGGCGCAATGACATTCCTAAGCTTCCAGGACGACCGCCTGTGGCGTGTTTTCATTACCATTGACTGCAAGCCTACATCCTGCGCATCCATGCTCAACACCTTGACTCATGGACTTGAAAGGAAGTACGGCAAAGCACAGCGCCAGAGCGAAGACGGCCTCACGCATCTCTGGAGCATGGCAGAAACGGAGATTCTTCTACAGGCAAAGCTTCGAAAGGAGCAACCTTGGATCGGCATCTGGTATGAGAGCCTCCGTCTTCGAACATCCGTTGAATCTAGCGGGCTCTGAACAGAGTTTCTACACTGGGAGGCTGCCGCCGCTACACCTATGCTTACTGGGAGATGCGGAGACATACATCCCACAATAGATGTTCACACACGTGTGCTGGAGTTTTCAATGGCGCGATGGCTCTTTGACTGTAATGGCAACGCAATCGCCTTCATCAGTGGCGACAACGTATTCACGCAATCTGGTGATTTCCTTGGACAACTCAGCGGCAACCAGGTGTGGAACAGCACCTATCAAGGGGAGATCATTGCTGACGACAGACTGGTTGCTAGAGATGCTAAACCTCTTGGCCTCCGTGGGCTACCGGGCTTGCCGGGGCTCCCTGGCCTGCCAGGGCTGCCTGGACTGAAGGGGCCAATTCTTTTGCCATTGGGCTATCACGATTTGGAACTTGACGATTAGCTCTACGTTGCCGGTAACCGTTCACTGACCATCCCCATGAACAGTCATCGAAACTGCTGACAGGAGAAGCTGTATGTACGAGCCACAGCCTAGCGATTTCGGGCTCACTGACGATGCACTCCTTCGCCACGCTCGGTTCGACGACACTAGCAGCTATAGAATAGGGATGGGGATTGGCGGAACGCTCGGAGTCCTGCCTTGTTTGCTCTCTGCGCTTAAAGGAGAGTTCGTCGTTGCCTTCGTGATGCTCTTCGGCGTAGGCATCGGAGTCCTCTTCTTCGGGTCTCTCCTCGGCAGCGTCGCGGCAGGCGCGTTCCGCCGAGCGACAAATCCTGAGTACCGGCGCTACTTAGAATATAAGTCAGCACTTGAAGCGTACAGAAAGGCAGTTGCGTATGCCGACAGACTGTTCTGGCTGAGTCTCTCAGGAGAGGATTTTGAGAGGCAACTCGCGCGAGTGCTGAGTGAAGCCGGATGCCAAGTCTCGCTCACGCCGCGAACGGGTGACCAGGGGATTGACCTTGTGATCAAGTACAAAGGCAAAACGTACCTTATCCAGTGCAAAGCACACGCGTCGCCGATGGGACCATCTGCTGCGCGGGAACTCTACGGCACCCTGATGGCAAATAAGGCCGATGGAGCAATCTTGGCGACACTCGCTGGCTGGACTCAAGGCACGGCCAACTTTGTAAGCGGCAAACCTCTTGCTCTCTGGGATTTGGCTCACATCTTGAACATTCAAGAGCACAAGTCTGTCCCATGGCTCTATCTTCCCGAAGCCCATCAGGTTCCTCGGGCGAGCGCTCCCCCATGAACGGTTACAGGAATCCTTTGTTGGGACGTTTGCTAGTGCATGACCTGGCACGTGCGCGAGCCGGCGCATGCGCTATGCTGCGGCGAAACTCAACTTCAACCCAATTGGCACCGAAAGCATGAGCGAATCTACTGCCAAAGAAGACCTGCCGCGCATCAGAGAGATTGAGGCTCTTATTGACGCTGGCTTCAAAAAGAACCCTCTGCTTAGAAATCCAACAAGTTCCTGCATTTGGTATCTCCTTACAGTCCACGAAGATTACGTTCGACTTGAGAATCTTGCGGGCGAGAAAACAGAGGAGGAACTTTTCATAATTGCGGATCGTGCAAAATATGCCCTCAAGTACGCTCTCGAATGGGTAATGCAGTCAACCAGCGAAGGTGCAATATTTTCGCCGCCGCACCATATTCATTGGGGGCGATACAAGCATGCCAAGCAGTTATTTGAAAGGGCGCTCAATTATGAACTTGTTGTTGCCGCTTTTGTTAATTTCTCGCGGGGAGCGGCAACTGCCCGGTTGGTCGATAGAAATACGACTAAGTTTTCTCGGCCTGTGCAAGAGACGGCCTATGACGTTCTCGATATATTCCTTGGCCGACACAGAAATGGCTCTGGAACTCAAAGCCTGTTCAAAGACAGTGATTTAAATTCGGGAGTTCAAGGCGTACTGGCCAATGTTCTTGCCAGTGTCCGACCAAAGGGGCCTCACGGAATTCAGTATCGCTACGATGTTGAGACGCTTAGACAAGCGGCGCTCCTGTATGGACGGCTCACAAGCGCACTTCGAGTGCTTCCAGCGAGTTGGTCGTTTCGGGGCATTACTCCCGAGGCGTTCAATGAAACATGGACGATACTCACCGCAAGGTGCGCAATCCACATGCTGGCACACACTCAAGCTGCCTATCTGGGGTATGATGCGGCAGCCGCTGGCACTGCCGCTCTTCTTACTTCGCGTGAGGACATAGTAAATGAGATCTCGGCCGTCGCAAAGAGCGCAACGAGCAGCATTGTCGCGGAGATAATCGCGCTTCTCACTTATGATGCACAGCTTCCGAGAGGCAAACGAGATCCTGCTCTTCAGCCTCTCATTCCGCTGAGTGGTAACAGGATTGGCATTGCGCCGCATTTGATCGTTTCCAGCAACGGAGAGAGAAATCTAGTTGCATTGCTGGCTCGGCATTACAAGGATGAGTATGATCGGACAACCGATGTGTTGGAAATCGCGCAGCTTGAACAGCTGCGAAGGGAGTTAAGTGGCGCCCCCTTTAGAGTGGCGACAGACAAGCGAGTACCGCGTCGGAATGATCTGCCAAACATTGATATGGTGCTGGCCGATGAGTCTGGCGGCGTCATGCTCCTTATTGAGGTGAAGTGGGTTATTGAAACGTCTGAGGCGTCCGAGGTCTTCGAGCGTGCTTCAACGCAGAGGAAGGCCGCAAGTCAGCTTTCAAAGCTCATGGAGTTTGCGCATGATAAGCCCGCTCAGCTTTGGGCGGTGTGTTTCCCTGATGTGTTGCCGCCGTCCGACCTTCGTGTGTCATCATGCATTGTAATGCGGGGGTTTGCTGGTGTTGCTCCTGTGGATCCTGCGGAGCCGCCTGTTGTCCCTGAGTTGGTCTTGATCGAAGCCGCAAGGCATGCCGTGCCTCTAGGGCGACTTGTTTCGTGGATCGAAGGCCGCAAGTTTTTACCAATTGAGGGGGTCAACTTCCGTCAGCACGATGACACCGTGACGTTTGACGAGCTTTCAGTTATCTGGGGTGGTTTTGACTTGCTTTCACCGCCGCAGTTTTGCCCATAGCCAGTGGTGGGTGGTCGGGGCCGAGTACCCAGCACCTTTCCGTACGTGGGCTTATCTTCATGTGCATAGGCACGAAGAAGTGGCATGGTGCTTGGGCTCAGTACCGCCGTGCATCGGATGGGCTCCACGCTCAGAGGCGGTGCGCGGCACGAGTGCTCGTGGCCACCACGCCCCGGGCAGGCGCCACGGCCCCGAGGTGGCGCTCGGCACGGACGCTGGTGGCCACCGCGCATCGGGCAAGTGCCACGGCCCCGAGGTGGTGCTCGGCGCTGGCGCTGGCCGCCACCATACACCGGGCAAACACCACGGCCCCAAGGTGGCACGCCCCCGGGTTTGAGGCCCAGCAGGGACCAAAAAAGAACCAAATCCAATGGACGGTCCTGGACTCACCCGGACGGAAGGCCACCCCCATTTTCAGAGGGAAACCGAGCGGGCGGCCTGTGGCCCGAGTAGGGACCAAATCCGCCTGTGCGGCTTCGATTCCCGCCGCCTCCACTCAGCAGAGAGCTCCCGAGGCCGGAGGGGCGCCGGTCGACTATGGCTGTGCCGGCTGCACCAGTGCGTCCCGGCCCTCCTCCGGAGCTGGCAGGGTTGCGCCAGCTTCAAGTGAGCACCGTCGACGTCTTGCGCCACGATGCGCGTGAGATACGGCTCTGCGGGCGCCTTGGTGCCGCTCCCAGGCAGCCTGCGGCGTCACGTAGCGGTAAGCATCGGCCGCGTTCCGGGCGCAGGCCGTGGCGCGCTTCACCCGCCCGTCCTGGATGCGCTCTACCCTGAACTGGCCCTGGAACTGGAGCCCCGCGGGCATCACCTTGCTGGCGGCGCTCGACGCGAGGTAGCAGGGCGGGGTGTTAGGGTTCGCTGGTTATGCGAACTGTTCTCGTTTCGTGGTTTTCGCTGCTGACCGCGTCGTTGCTGGGCTGCTCAACGATTCCTCGCGCTCCCTTGCAGCACTCGTGGGACGAGGCTGCAGTGGAGTGCGAACACCCCGAGGAGGACCAGTGCGTCACCCTTCTGTGCCTGGGTGCCGACTGCGGCTTCTACCGCTGGGAGGACGCACCCGGTGAAGTCAAGTCGACGCGCTTCCCGGGAGCGCGGCCTCCTGCGGCGGCGCCGGGCAGCGGTCCGCGGAGGAACTGGGGAGGCGCGGGGAAGCTACCCGGTGGCGCCGTCATGGTCTTCCCCAACTGGAACGGCGGCCCCGAGAGAATCATCCCCCCTTCACGGCAGCTCACGCCCGGACGCTGGGAGAAACACCACATCTTTCCCCAGGCTCAAGACCTTGCGGAGTGGTTCAGGGATAGAGGCGTCGCGATTCACGACTACACCATGCTCATACCGCTTCACGTCCACCGACGGATTCACGGCAACGACGGGCGAGGGGGGCCATGGAACCAGGCATGGCGGCAGCTCAAGGATGCGAAGCCGTTCGCCAGCCCCGCTGAGCTCTACAAGCACGCGGGAGAGCTCATCTACCGCTTCGAGCTATTTGGCGGCCCCATCCAGCCCTACTATTCCCGGCCAGGGACGTGAGGGGCTCGGCGAATGACGAGGTTCTATTGGTTGCGCGAAGACGAGGCGGCAAGGGGCCGCTTCAACGGGAGTTTCGATGCAACGCACAGGTGGCGCCTGCCTGGCGTGCAGTGCCACGCCTGTGGCGTCACATGGGGCGGGGCGGGGCACGACTATCCCGGAGTGGACTTGTCGCAGCTGCCCGAGCGGGCGAGGCTCGTACGTCCCTGGCCGGTGGCTGTTGAGGAGTTCTCGCGCCTGCGCGAGCTGGCGCGTCCTCTGGTCCCTCCCGGTGCCGCGTTGCCTCCCGGCACGCAATTCGGGCCCCTGGAAGGCTCGGCCTCCGGGAAGTTCGGCCCCGTTGCATGGCAAGGCACCTCTTTGTTGCTCGTGCTCCGGGAAGAACTGGAGCGCCTCTTGGCAGAAGGGGTGCGAGGGCTCCGGGGCTACTCGACGGCGCTTCGGTTCCGCCAGAAGAACCCGCCGGAAATCCTGGAACTCCAGATCGAGCCCCATGGCCGACTGCACCCGGACTGCATCCCGCCAGACGTGCCTCCCCCGTGTGCCACCTGTGGCCGGTTCGCATTCTCGCGGCCCGACGAACCCATCCTTGAGGTGGCCTCACTTCCCACGGACCGGGACCTGTTCCGCGTAGGCAACTTCGCCACGATGGTCATCGGCACCGAGCGATTCATGGAAGCAGTGCGCCACCTGGACCTGGACGGCATCACCTTCCGCGAGCTGCCTACGCGGTGAGGGCCTCACCGCCGATTGAGGAGCCGGGCGGACGCCGGGGCCTCGACATCGAAGCTGTCACCTCCACTCGGGTTCGGCTGTCTCCTTGGCAGCTGGGACTCGGGCCCGGCCAGTTTCAGGAAGGTTACAGGCCGCCGGCCTGGGGGGCTGCGCGCTGCTCGTCACCCTGGCCATGCTGGCCAGCTACGGGCCCGCGCGGCGCGCCGCGCGCGTGGACCCGGCCGACGTTCTCCGCTCGGAGTAACCGCGCGGCACGCTCCGGCGTGTGTTCCCGTCACGCCAGGAGCCGCCGACGGAAGAACGCTAGGACTTCGTCTCTCGCGGCGGCGGTGGGCTCGCCCTCCCGGTCGACGAGGTGGACGGTCAGGACGCTGTGAGGCGTGGGGATGAAGCGGAAGAAGTCGTCGGAGCGCGCCGCCTTCGGGCCCGCGGCGCTGTCAGGCAGCACGCGCGCGACGAAGCGCTCGCCGAGCGCCCGCTGGTACGCGGCGAAGCGCTCCGCGCGACAGAAGGCGTCCCCCTCGAAGCGATAGGCGAGGACTGTCAGGTCCTCGTCCTCCAGTCGCTGCCGTACGCGCGCGAGCTCGTCGGGAGCAATCTGCACCCCCGCGGGCTCATCGAGCGGCAGCGACGGCTGCGACAGCACCGGAGCCAGCACCGCCTTCTCCAGCATCATCGACAGCGCGAAGTTGCCGGTGAAGCACATGCCAATCGCGCCCACGCCCGGGCCGCCGCACTCCGCATGTGCATGCGCGGCGAGCGCTCGCAGCCATGCCGAGATGGGGCTCGACTCGTTCGCGCCCAACGCCCGGAACTCCCTGCTGATGCACGCGCGCTCGAAGACGGCCCGTCCCTCCTTCGCGGTGGGCACGGCGCCGTCGCGGCCGAAGAGGCTGGGCATCCATGCCGTGAGGCCGGAGTCCCGCACCCAGCGGGCGAAGCGCGCCACGCGCGGGCTGATGCCCGGCATCTCGGCCATCACGATGACGGCGGGGCCGGTTCCCGCCGTGTAGACCTTTCGAGTCTTCCCCAGCAGCGTGACCTCCCGGTGCTGGAAGTCTTCGAGCGGGTCGTCTTCTTCGAGATTGCGCGGGGCCGCGGCTGCTCGGGTCGTCATGCTCCCTCCGATGTCGTCTGCCCGGAACAGACCATCGGTCTCCGTACCGACGCCAGTGTCGGAAAAGACGTTTTTCAGGCAGATTCGGACACCATGGCGTTCACCCTCATCGTCCCGGAAGGCGCCTTCGCGACGGGCGTCACGGCGACCCTCGACATGCTCCAGGCCGCGCGCACGCTGGGCGCGAAGTCACTGCACTTCGAGGTCTGCTCGGTCGACGGCGGAGCGGTCCGGCTCTCCTCGCACGTGAGCATCGAGACGTCGCGCCTGCGCATGATGGCCCGCGAGGACCGGACGACGTGGGTCATCCCGGGACTCGGCACCACCCACGCCGCCGCGGTGCGCGCACGGCTCGCGCGGCCGGACGCCACGAGGCTCTCCAAGGCCATCGCCCGTCATGTCTCGCGCGGAGGGCGCGTGGCTGCCTCCTGCTCGTCCGTCTTCCTGCTGCAGCAGGCGGGAGTCCTCCCTCACCGTCGGGCCACCACCACCTGGTGGCTCGGGGGCCTGCTCGCCGAGATGGAGCGGCGCTGCACCGTCGACACGAATGCGATGGTCTGCGCGGATGGTCCTGTCATCACGGCCGGAGCGGCCTTCGCGCAGACCGACCTCATGCTGCACCTGCTTCGAGAGCGCTGTGGCGCGCGGCTGGTGGACCTCCTCGCGCGCACCCTGCTGCTCGACGGCAGGCAGGCGCAGGCGAAGTTCGTCGCGCCGGAGTTGCTGGCGAACGGAGACGCGCTGATTGCGCGCATCACCTCGGAGCTCGAGGCGCGCTTCCCGAGTCCACCGGGTGTCGCGGAGCTGGCCTCGAAGCTCGGCATGACGGAGCGGACCTTGTCGCGCCACGTGCGGCGCGCGACGGGCCGGAGCCCTCTGGCGCTCGTCCACAGCGTCAAGGTCCGGCGCGCCCAGGCGCTGCTCCACTCGACGCGCCTGAGCGTCGACGACGTCGCCGCGGAGGTCGGCTACCAGGACGCGGGCACCCTGCGGCGTCTTTTGAAGAAGCTCGGCGGTGGCTCTCCACGCGCGCTCCGCTCGGCGCGGTGAAGCAGGGCGGCCTGCCTGGCGCGGCGCCGGGCCGCCCGGGAGACGTCATCCGCGCGGAGGGCTCGCGGGCGGGGCGGACTTCAGCTCCGTGAGCTGCTGCTCCAGCATGGCGACCTGTCGGTCCATGTTCAGCTTCTGGGGGAGCGCCCGGGCAACGCGGAGCGCTTCCTCCAGCGTGCGCACCGCCGCGCCCCGGTCCCCGTGGGCGTTCAGGAGGTTCGCCCGGCTCGTCAGCAGGAGCACCCGGACGCGCCCCTCGGCCTTGTTGTGGAGCGCGCGGTCGATGGCCGCCAGCGCGTCGTCGGGACGCTGCAGGGCCTGATAGAGCAGGGACAGGTGCCGCGGGGGCGCCTCGTCGTGCGGAAGCTCGCGCTCGTTGCGCTGCAGGAGGGGCAGCACCCGCTCGGGCTCCTCCAGCGTCAGGGCCGCGTTGACCAGGTTCATGCCGAGCGACACTTGGGCCTGGGGCGTCGGCGCGCGGGCGGCCTCGGCCTCCAGGAAGGTCGTGTGCCCTCCGATAACGCCGCGAGAAATCGGTTCCCACCGCGAGTGGTGGGGCGTCACTTTTGCCGCTTCGAGGCAATCACCGGACGGCTGGGAGGTCACGGCCCTGGCTGGGGTTCTCCCGGCCAGGGCCGCGCCACACGAGGCCCGGCGGGAAACCAGGGGCGCATCCGTCCTTCACGCCCCTGGGCCCGGTGCCCCGCTCATGCGGCGGGTGACGCGTCCTTCTCCTCCGCGCGCGCCCGCTCCAGCAGCGCCGACAGCAGCTCCGCCAGCACCTGCACGCCCGGGGTGCGCAGCACGGTGTAGTGGTTGCCGGGCACCTCCCTCAGGTCCAGGCCTCCCGTGGCGAGGGCCGCCCACCCGCGGTCCGGCGTGCGGTTCGTCTCCTCCGCGCCTTCGCTGGCGCGCAGCAGGGTGACGCGCCCGGAGAAGGGCCCGGGCACGTAGTGCTTCAGCGCACGCGTGTTGCTGGCGAAGACCTCGAAGAGGGTGCGCAGCTGTGGCAGCCCCACCTCGGGGACGAGCAGGCCCGCCTGGCGGCCCGCGTCCAGCAGGTGCTGGAGGATGGCGTCCGGCCCCTGCTCGACGAGCTGCGCCTCGGGCATCCACGGCGCGTTGGCGGCGAGCAGGGCCTGGTCCCTGGCGAAGAGGGCCGCCAGCTGAGCGCGGTCCTCCGTGTCCGTCTTCACGCGGTCCGCCGTGGCGGGGCTGGGGTCGATGAGCGCCAGCAGCGCCACCTTCTCCCCTCGGACTTCCAACTGGCGGGCCATCTCGAAGGCCACGACTGCGCCCAGCGACCAGCCGCCGAGCAGGTAGGGCCCGTGGGGTTGGACGGTGCGAATGGCCTCGACGTAGAGGGCGGCCATCTCCTCGAGGGTGCCGAGAGTGGGCTGCTGGCCGTCGAGTCCCTGGGACTGGAGGCCGTAGACGGGCTGGTCCGCGCCGAGGCGCCGCGCGAGCTCCGCATAGCCCAGGACGTTGCCGCCGACGGGGTGCACGAGGAAGAGCGGCCGGCGCTCACCCCCGCGCTGGATGGGCACCAGGGGCGAGAAGGGCGCGGGCACCTGTCGCAGCAGCGAGGCCAGGGCCTCCACGGTGGGCGCCTGGAAGAGTGCGGCCAGAGGCAGTTGGCGGCCGGTGCGCTCCTGGACGCGGGCCATGAGCTGGACGGCGAGCAGGGAGTGGCCGCCCAGCTCGAAGAAGTTGTCGCGGATGCCCACGGCGGGCACGCCCAGCAGCTCCGCCCAGAGTCCCGCCAGCGAGTGCTCGAGCACGTCGCGAGGAGACACCTGCTCCACGGTGGAGACGGAGACCTCGGGAAGGGGCAGGGCCTTGCGGTCCACCTTGCCGTTGGGCGTGAGGGGCAGGGCGTCCAGCAGGACGAAGGCGGAGGGCACCATGTGCTCGGGCAGCCGCTGCTTGAGTGCAGCGCGGAGCGCCTCGACGGAGAGGTCCGTCCCGACGACGTAGGCCACGAGCCGCTTGTCGCCCGGGCGGTCCTCGCGCACCAGCACCAGGGCCTGCCGCACGCCGGAGTGGGCGGACAGCACGGCCTCGATTTCTCCCAGCTCGATTCGGAAGCCTCGCAGCTTCACCTGGAAGTCGGTGCGGCCCAGGTACTCCAGCGTGCCGTCGGCCTTCCAGCGCACGAGGTCTCCGGAGCGGTACAGGCGCGCGCCGGGGACATCACTGAAGGCGTCGGGGACGAACCGCTCCGCCGTCAACTCAGGGCGCCCCAGGTAACCGCGCGCGAGGCCGACGCCGCCGATGAAAAGCTCTCCGGCGACGCCCACGGGCACCGGCCGCAGGTGGCGGTCCAGGACGTAGAGACGCGTGTTGGACAGGCCCTTGCCCAGCGGCGGGCGCTGGCCGTCCGGGACGCAGGCGTGGAGGGTGGCGATGACGGTGGACTCGGTGGGGCCGTAGGCGTTGAAGAACTTGCGGCCCGGGGCCCACTTCGCCACCACCTCGGCGGTGCAGGCCTCGCCGCCGGAGATGACGGTGCCCAGCGTCTCCAGGCCTTCGGTGGGCAGCAGTGCCAGCACGGAGGGAGGCAGCAGCGCGGAGTCGATGGCCTGGCCGCGCAGCGTGTCCACCAGGGGCTGGCCGGGCAGCAGCGCGTCGCGGGATGCGAGCACCAGGGTGGCGCCGTGCAGCAGCGTCGTCGTCACCTCGTACACGGCGGCGTCGAAGCTGTAGGAGGCGAACTGGAGCACGCGCTGGCCAGGCTCGAGGCCCGTGGCCTCGGCCATGTGTCGCGTGAGGTTGGGCACGCCGCGGTGGGCCACCATGACGCCCTTGGGACGGCCGGTGGAGCCGGAGGTGTAGATGACGTACGCGAGGCTGTCGGCGGTGCCCAGGCGCGCTGGCGCGGTGGCCGGGTGGCGGGACAGCTCGGCGGTGTCGAGCGCCAGCACGTCGCCGGAGAAGGCCGGCAGCACGCCGCGCAGGTGCGAGTGAGTGAGGAGCACCGCCGCGCCGGAGTCCTGGAGCATGAAGTCCAGGCGCTCGCGGGGGTAGGCGGGGTCGAGCGGGACGTAGGCGCCGCCAGCCTTGAGCACACCCAGCATGCCGATGACGAGGTCGAACGAGCGCTCCACGCACAGGGCCACGCGCATGTCGGGACGGATGCCTCGGGCCCGCAGCTCACGGGCGAGCCGGTTGGCGCGCGCATCCAGCTCGCGGTAGCTCAGCGACTCCGAGCCGAAGCGCACGGCCTCGGCATCCGGCGTCCTCGCCACCTGGGCCTCGAACAGCTCATGGACGCAGGCACCGTCGTCGAACGTCGCGGCGGTGTCGTTCCACCGGGAGAGGAGCTGCCGCTGCTCGTCTTCGCGCATCAGCGGCAGCTCGGACAGCCGGCGAGCCGGGTTGGCCGCAAGGGCCTCCAGCAGCGCGCCCAGGTGGCCCGCCATGCGCTCGATGGTCGAGGCGTCGAACAGGTCGGTGTTGTAGCTCAGCGAGCCATACAGGCCGTCAGTGCCGGGCGTCATCGCCAGCGTCAGCTCGAACTTGGCGACGTGGGTGGGGGCTGCCACGGAGGACAGCTGCACCCCGGGCAGCGAGATGGAGGAAGAGGGCAGGTTCTGCAGCGAGAACATGACCTGGAACAGCGGCGAGCGGCTCAGGTCGCGCTCGTGCTGGAGGACCTCCACCAGCTTCTCGAAGGGCACTTCCTGGTGGGCGTAGGCACTCAGCGTGCTCTCGCGCACCTGGGCGAGCAGGGACGCGAAGGTGTCCGAGTCGGAGAAGCGGGCGCGCAGGGCGAGCGAGTTCACGAAGAAGCCGATGAGGCCTTCCGTCTCCGTGCGGTTGCGGCCCGCGATGGGCGAACCGACGACGACGTCCTCCTGCCCCGAGTAGCGATGCAGCAGCGTCTGCCACGCGGCGAGCAGCACCATGAAGAGGGTGGCGTTGTGCTCGCGGGCAAGCGCCTCCAGCCGCTGCCCCAGCTCGGCGGGCAGCGCGAACGGGTGCACCGCGCCGTGGAAGGTCTGCATGGCCGGACGGGGCCGGTCGGTGGGCAGCTCCAGTGCCTGGGGTGCATCGCCGAGCTGCTGCTTCCAGTAGCCAAGCTGCGCTTCGAGCACCTCGCCGCGCAGCCAGTTGCGCTGCCACACCGCGTAGTCGGCGTACTGCACCGGCAGCGGCGGGAGCTGGGGCTGCGCACCGGAGGCGAAGGCCTCGTAGAGCGCCGCCAGCTCGCGGACCAGCACCCCCAGGGACCAGCCGTCGGAGACGATGTGGTGGGTGTTGAGCAGCAGCACGTGGTCGTCGGCCGCCAGCTTCAGCAGCGAGGCGCGGAACAGCGGCCCACGGGCGAGGTCGAACGGGCGGACACCCTCCTCGGTGGCCAGCCGCAGGGACTCGGCCTCGCGCTGCTCGGGCGACAGCGCCCTCAGGTCCACCACGGGCAGATGGAAGTCCGCGGCAGGGTGGATGACCTGCACGGGCTCGCCCTGGTGGGAGGCGAAGGTGGTGCGCAGCGACTCATGACGCCGGACGAGCGCGTCCAGACTCCGCTCCAGCGCCGCGATGTCCACCGCTCCGGTGAGCCGGACCGGCGAGGGCATGTTGTAGGAGGCGCTCCCCGGCTGAAGCTGGTCGATGAACCACAGGCGCTGCTGCGCGAAGGACAGTGGCAGGGACTGCGAGGATGTGTCGCGCGCCACCAGCGCGGGGGCCTGGAGGGAACGTCCCGGCAGCTGCGTCGACTCGATACGCGCGGAGAGGGCGGCCACGGTGGACGCCTCGAAGAGGGCACGCAGGGGCAGCTCCACGCCCAGCGTGGACCTCACGCGGGAGATGAGCTGCGTGGCCAGCAGCGAGTGGCCGCCCAGCTCGAAGAAGTTGTCGTGGACACCCACTCGCGCCAGCTTCAGGACGGCTGCGAACAGCTCCGCCAGCGTCTCCTCGGTCGGCGTGCGAGGAGCGACGAAGGACTCGGTGGACGAGGCACGCGCCACGTCGGGCACGGGCAGGGCCTTGCGGTCCACCTTCGCATTGGCCGTGAGGGGCAGGGTGTCCAGGCGCACGAGGGCGGAAGGCACCATGTACTCGGGCAGCCGCTGCTTCAGGGCGGTGCGCAGCTCGGCCATGTCGAGGGCGTCGGTCGCGGCGACATAGCCCACCAGGCGCTTGTCCCCAGCGACATCCTCGCGCACCACCGCCACGGCCTGACTCACGCCCGGGAAGGCGTGCAGGGCCGCTTCCACCTCGGCCAGCTCGATGCGGAAGCCGCGCAGCTTCACCTGGGTGTCGGCGCGACCGACGAAGTCCAGCACACCGCCGTCGAGCCAGCGCACCAGGTCGCCGGTACGGTAGAGGCGGGCACCAGGCTCGCCGGAGAAGGCGTCGGGGACGAAGCGCTCGGCGGTGAGCGACGGTTGGCCCACGTAGCCGCGGGCCACGCCGTCACCACCGATGAAGAGCTCTCCGGTGACGCCCACGGGCACGGGCTGGCCGTGCGCATCCAGCACGTACACCTGGGTGCCGGCGATGGGCCGGCCGATGGGCACGGTGCCGCCCACCTGCTCCGGATGCTGGAGCGCGTAGGTGGTCGCGAACACCGTCGTCTCGGTGGGGCCGTAGGCGCTGGTGACGCGGAGGCCCAGCTCTTCCACCGCGCGGCGCGCGTGGCTCGCGGACACCACGTCGCCACCGGTGAGCAGGTGCTTCACCGAGCGCAGCCCCGCGGAGGCATGGTCCACCAACTGGGTGAAGAGGCCGATGGTGGCCCAGAGCGTCGTCACGCCGGAGTGCTGGAGGACGTGGCCCAGCTCCTCGAGCGAGGGCACCTGGGGCGGCATCACCACCAGCCGGGCGCCATGCAGCAGCGCGCCCCAGATTTCAAAGGTGGAGGCATCGAAGGAGATGGGGGCCAGGTGCAGCAGCGTCTCGTCTGGCCCGAAGCGGGCGTAGTCCACGCCGAGCAGGGTGCGCAGCACAGCGCGGTGGGTGGTGCCAACGCCCTTGGGCCTGCCGGTGGAGCCGGAGGTGAAGTCGATGTACGCGAGGCTGTCCGGCAGCGCCGCCAGGGGCAGGGCGGTGGCGGGCTGCAGGGAGAGGTCGGTCTCCTCCAGCACCACGACGGGCAGGCCCTCCGTGGGCAGCCTGGAGCGCAGCGCGCGAGTGGTGACGAGCACGCGCGGGCGCGAGTCCTCGAGCATGTTGGCCAGGCGCTCACGCGGGTAGGACGGGTCCAGCGGGACGTAGGCGCCGCCGGCCTTGAGGATGGCGACGAGGGAGACGATGAGCTCCAGCGAGCGCTCCACCGCGAGGGCGACGCACGAGTCCGCCCCCACCCCCAGGCTGCGCAGGTGGTGCGCGAGCTGGTTGCCGCGCGCGTCCAGCTGCGCGTAGGTGAGCTTCTCGTCGCCGAACTCGACGGCGACCTTCTCCGGGAAGCGGGCCACCACCCCAGCGAAGACCTCGGGCAGGGTGGCGGAGCGCGGGGCGTTGGAGGCCGCGGTGCTCCACTCCCCCAGCAGCTTCTTCCGCTCCACCGAGGAGAGCATGGAGACGGAGGCGAGGGGAGCCTCGGGCTGCGAGGTCAGTCCTTCCACCAGGAGGCGGAAGTGCTCCGCCATGCGCTCGGCCGTCGCGGCCTCGAACAGGTCGGTGTTGTAGCGCAGGGCGCCGCGGTAGCCGTCCGGCGACTCCGTCAGGGTCAGCTCCAGCTCGAACCTGACGGTGGGGAGGGTGACCTCGCCCAGCGGGCGCAGTGCCAGCTCCGGCCTCCGGGCTTCCGGCTGCGCGGGAGCGTGGGTCGTGGCCCCAGGCGCGTTCTGCAGCGCGAAGATGACCTGGAAGAGCGGGCTGCGGCTCAGGTCTCGCGTGGGCTGCAGCTCCTCCACCAGTCGCTCGAAGGGCACGTCCTGATGGGCGTACGCCCCCAGCGCCGACTCCTTCACCCGGCGCAGCAGGTGGAGGAAGGAGGCGTCGTCCTCCACGTGGGCCCTCATCACCAGCGTGTTGACGAAGAATCCGATGAGGCCCTCCAGCTCACTGCGCTGGCGGCCCGCGATGGGCGAGCCCACGGCGATGTCCTGCTGGCCCGAGTAGCGGGAGAGCAGCACCTGGAACGCCGCCAGCAGCGCCATGAAGGGCGTCAGCCCCTCCCGCTGGCACAGCGCCGCGAGCTTCTCGGAAGCAGCAAGCGACAGCGTCACCGGCACGTGGGCGCCATGGAAGGTCTGCACGGGCGGCCGGGGCTTGTCGGTGGGCAGCTCCAGCGTCGTGAGGCCGGAGAGCTGCTGGCGCCACCAGCCGAGCTGCGCATCCAGCGTCGCACCCTGCAGCCACTGGCGCTGCCAGACGGCGTAGTCGGGGTACTGGATGGCCAGGGGCGGCAGGGGCGACGGCCTGCCCTGGGAGAAGGCCTCGTAGAGGGCCGCCACCTCACGCACCAGCACGCCCATGGACCAGCCGTCCGAGACGATGTGGTGCATGTTGAGCGCGAGCACGTGCTCCTGCGCCCCCAGCTTCAGCAACTGCGCGCGCAGCAGCGGGCCGGTGGACAGGTCGAAGGGCCGCAGGACGTCTTCGCGCAGCCGGCGCTCCAGCTCCGCGCGGGCGGCCTGGGGCTCCAGTCCGCTCAGGTCCGTCCTGCTCAGCGGCAGCTCGCCGTGAGGCGCAATCCGCTGGAAGGGCTGGCCCTCCTGCTGCGTGAAGGTGGTGCGCAGCGCGTCGTGACGCTGCACCAGCGCATCGAAGGCGCGCTGCAGGGCCTCCGTGTCGAGTGCCCCCTCCATGCGCATGAAGGTGGGCATGTTGTAGGAGGCGCTGCCCGGCTGGAGCTGGTCGATGAACCACAGGCGCTGCTGCGCGAAGGACAGCGGCAGAGGCGCGGTGCGAGGCACGGGGACCAGGGCGGGAGCCTGGAGCCCGGAGGCGGACTCGCGAGCGGACTCGATGCGCGCGGCGAGGGTCGCCACGGTGGCCGCCTCGAAGAGCGCGCGCAGGGGCAGCTCCACACCCAGGGCGGAGCGCACGCGGGAGATGAGCTGCGTGGCCAGCAGCGAGTGGCCCCCCAGCTCGAAGAAGTTGTCGTGGATGCCCACGCGCTGCACGCGCAGTACCTGGACCCAGAGCGACGCGAGCAGCTCCTCGGTGGGGTTTCGCGGGGCGACGTAGGCGGTGGCCTGCGCGGACGCCACCGACTCCGGCGCGGGCAGGGCCTTCCGGTCCACCTTGGCGTTGGCCGTGAGCGGCAGCGAGTCCAGGCGCACCAGGGCGGAGGGCACCATGTACTCGGGCAGCCGCTGCGCGAGGAAGGCGCGCAGCGCCGCCGTGTCGAGCGACCCGGGCGCGGCCACGTAGCCCACCAGGCGCTTGTCGCCGGGGACGTCCTCGCGCACCAGCGCCACGGCCTCGCGCACGTCGGCGTGGGCCAGCAGGGCGGCTTCGACCTCGGCCAGTTCGATGCGGTAGCCGCGGACCTTCACCTGCGCGTCGGCGCGGCCGAGGAACTCCAGCACGCCGTCATTGCGCCAGCGAGCCAGGTCACCCGTGCGGTAGAGGCGGGCGCCGGGCGCGGGGGAGAAGGGGTCGGGGACGAAGCGCTCGGCGGTGAGGGCGGGCTGCTCCACGTAGCCTCGGGCCACGCCGTCGCCACCGATGAACAGCTCGCCCGTGACGCCCAGCGGCACGGGCTGGCCGGAGGCATCCAGCACGTACACCTGGGTGTTGCCGATGGGCCGGCCGATGGGCACGGAGGTGCCCACCTGCTCCACCCCCGTCATCCGGTGGCACGAGGCGAAGAGCGTGGTCTCCGTGGGGCCGTAGCAGGCCGTCACCGGAATCTTCAGCTCCTCCAGCACGCGGCGGACATGGGGCGCCGAGACGACGTCGCCACCGGTGAGCAGCTGGCGCACGCCGCGCAGGCCCGCGAGGTTGTGGTCCACCGCCTGGGTGAAGAGGCCGGAGGTGAGGTGCAGCGTCGTCACACCGTGCTTCACCAGCACGGCCTCCAGCTCCTTCAGGTCGGAAGGCGAGTGGGGCGGGAAGACGACCAGGCGCGCGCCATGGAGCAGCGGGCCCCACAGCTCCAGCGTGGAGGCATCGAAGGAGACGGGGGCGATGAGCAGGAATGTCTCGTCAGGCCCGAGGTGCGCGTAGTCCACGCCGAAGACGGTGCGCAGCACGGCGGCCTGCGGAGTCCCGACGCCCTTGGGCCTGCCGGTGGAGCCGGAGGTGAAGTCGATGTACGCGAGGCTGTCCGGCAGCGCCGCCAGGGGCAGGGCGGTGGCGGGCTGCCGGGAGAGGTCGGTCTCCTCCAGCACCACGACGGACAGGCCCTCCGTGGGCAATCTGGAGCGCAGCGCGCGAGTGGTGACGAGCACGCGCGGGCGCGAGTCCTCCAGCATGTTGGCCAGGCGCTCACGCGGGTAGGACGGGTCCAGCGGGACGTAGGCGCCACCGGCCTTGAGGATGGCGACGAGGGAGACGATGAGCTCCAGCGAGCGCTCCACGGCCAGCGCCACGCGCGAGTCGGTGGACACCCCGAGTGAACGCAGGTGGTGTGCGAGCTGGTTGGCGCGCGCATCGAGCTGCGCGTAGGTGAGCTGCTCGTCGCCGAACTCGACGGCGACCTTCTCCGGGAAGCGAGCCACCACCCCAGCGAAGACCTCGGGCAGCGTGGCGCCGCGCGGGTACTCGGTGACGGTGGCGTTCCAGTCCACCAGCACCCGCCGCCGCTCCTCCTCCAGCAGCATGGAGACGGAGGCCAGAGGGGCCTCCGGGCGGGAGACGAGGGCCTCCACCAGCATGTGGAAGTGCTCCACCATGCGCTCGGCCGTCGCGGTGTCGAACAGGTCGGTGTTGTAGCCGAGGGTGCCGGCGTAGCCGTCCACCGACTCGGACAGGTTGAGCTGCAGCTCGAACTTGGCGACGGCGGAGGCGCCCTTCACCCCTACCGGGTGCAGCGCCAGCGTGCCTTCGCCCACCGGGCCCGTGGGCGTGTTCTGCAGGGCGAAGAACACCTGGAACAGGGGGCTGCGGCTCAGGTCGCGCCGGGGCTGCAGCTCCTCCACCAGCTTCTCGAAGGGCACGTCCTGGTGCGCGTAGGCACCCAGGGCGGTCTCCTTCACCTGTCGCAGCAGGTGGACGAAGGAAGACCGCGGCTCCACGTGGGCGCGCAGCACCAGCGTGTTGATGAAGAAGCCGATGAGGCCCTCCAGCTCGCCGCGCTGCCGGCCAGCGATGGGCGAGCCCACGGAGATGTCCTGCTGGCCGGAGTAGCGTGACAGGAGCACCTGGTACGCGGCGAGCAGCGCCATGAAGGGCGTGGCGCCCTCCCGCTGGCAGAGCGCCTGGAGCCTGTCTGACGTGGCACGTGACAGGCCCACGTGCACATGGGCGCCGCGGAAGCTCTGCACGGGCGGGCGGGGCCTGTCCGTGGGCAGCTCCAGCGTGGCGACACCCGAGAGCTGCTGGCGCCACCAGCCGAGCTGCTCCGC
Organism: Pyxidicoccus xibeiensis; assembly: GCF_024198175.1. Classification (NCBI taxonomy): domain Bacteria; kingdom Pseudomonadati; phylum Myxococcota; class Myxococcia; order Myxococcales; family Myxococcaceae; genus Pyxidicoccus; species Pyxidicoccus xibeiensis. The sequence continues at coordinate 650 of NZ_JAJVKV010000021.1, read as the reverse complement.
GAGCACCGCGCCCTGGAGCCAGGAGCGCTGCCAGACGGCGTAGTCGGGGTACTGGATGGCCAGGGGCGGCAGGGGAGACGGCCTGCCGTGGACGAAGGCCTCGTAGAGCGCACTGACCTCGCGCACCAGCACGCCCATGGACCAGCCGTCCGAGACGATGTGGTGCATGTTGAGCGCGAGCACGTGCGAGTCCGGCCCCAGCTTCCACAGGCCCGCGCGCAGCAGCGGACCGGTGGTGAGGTCGAAGGGCCGCAAGACGTCCTCATGCAGCTGCCGCTCGAGCTCCGTCTGCGAGGCTTCCGACGCGAGCCCGCTCAGGTCCACCACTGCCAGGGGAAGGCTGGCGCCAGGCGCGATGACCTGGAGGGGCTGGCCCTCCTGCTCGATGAACGTGGTGCGCAGCGCTTCATGGCGCTGCACCAGCTCGACGAGCGCGGCCCTCAGTGCCTCGATGTCGAGAGACCCTTCCAGCCGCACGAAGGACGGCAGGTTGTAGGTGACGGTCCCCGGTTCGAGCTGGTCGATGAACCACAGGCGCTGCTGTGCGAAGGAGAGCGGCAGGGGGCCGGTGCGAGGCACGGGCACCAGCGGTGGGAGCTCGGGGCCCTGCTGTCCCTGCTTCAGCGCCTGGGTGATGCGTGCGGAGAGGG